>NZ_JAWJTF010000007.1:0-161920 GCF_048836525.1 Nostoc sp. CALU 546 | reverse complement strand
ACAATCCCTGGCGGACGTGCGGTTTCGCGTTAAGTTGACACCAGTGGCTTTTCGTCCCACCCCACAAGAAAATTATAAACAGTGAATAACTCTTGGCTAATATCGAATTCGCGGATCTACATAAGCATTTAAAATATCAATTAAAATGCTGGCACTGACAACGATCGCACCAAAAAATACTAGTACTCCCTGAACTATGGGATAATCACGATCTGCGATCGCTTGATACAATCGATTTGCTAACCCAGGCCAAGAAAATGTTACCTCTGTCAAAATCGCCCCACCCAACAGAGATGCAAAGGTTAATCCCAAGACTGTAATCACTGGAATGAGCGCATTTTTTAAAGCGTGGGAGGCTAAAATCTTATTTTCACCAATCCCTCTGGCTCTAGCCGCTTCTACATAATCGGCTTGCAAAGTTTGCTTTAAATTCACTCGCACAATTCGCTCAAAAATCCCACTGAGCAAAATTCCTAGCGTGAGACTCGGTAGAGCCAGATGGTGCAAGGATGTGAAAAACTGGGTAAAGTTTCCACCGAGTAAGCTATCAATTGTATACAACCCAGTTACAGGAGTCGGCGCTGGAAGATTGGGCGGAAAGCGATTGGAATTAGGAAACCAACCCAGTTGGACTGAGAAAATCAACTGCAAAAGCATTCCCGCCCAAAACATCGGGAGTGCGTAGGTGATGATCCCAAATAAGCGCCCACCGACATCAAAATATGTCCCAGGACGAGAAGCCGAAAGAGTCCCAACTGCAATTCCGACGATGAGTGCAACCGCCATACTAGATACTGCTAACTCCACCGTCGCCGGGAAATATTGCCCAATTATGTCCCAAACATTCTGTCCGCGACTCATTAAAGAAGTTCCCAAATCAAAACGCAGTATGCTTCCCAAATAATTGAGGTACTGTAGCCACAAAGGAAGGTTTAAACCGAGTTGTTTTCGCAATTCTTCTTTAGCTGCTTCTGGCGCACGTCCACCAAGAATTGCATCTGCTGGATCTCCTGGTGTTGCTCTTAGTAAGAGAAATACAATGGTAATGATAGTTAATAGCTGAAGTGGCGCAAGAAGCAACCGAGAAACAATGTAATACTGTAAAGCTTTAGAGCGAGACATAAGCAATTAAAAGTTTAAAATAAAAAATGCGATTTTTGAAACTATCTTAGAGGATGTTTGCAAATTTCTCTTGGCGGTATCAAAAGTTTTAGATCCCCCTAAATCCCCCTTAAAAAGGGGGACTTTGATTCCAGTTCCCCCCTTTCCAAGGGGGGTAATTAAGTTTCATCACTTCCCCAAACCCAGATGATTTTGTAACGCTTGGCGCATCACTTCCACAGGCACAGTTTCCTGCTGCAACCAGATTTTTAATGCTGCTACCCCTTGTTGGACTAGCATTTCTAAACCATTGATCGCAATTGCGCCTTGTTTTTGAGCCTGTTCTAGAAATTGCGTCGGATTAGGAATATATATCAAATCGTAAGCGATCGCACCCGTTGGTAAATTCGCCATTTCTTCTACACTCAAAGGCGACTGATCAACTTTGGGATACATACCTATAGGAGTTGTATTGACCAGCAGATTTGCTTGGGGAATTAGCTTTGGCAATTCCTCCCATTGATGAACCTGGAATTTCTCAGCTAGGGGTGAATTACTCCAACTATTGCGAAATTCCTGTAATCTTTGCATATTGCGCCCAACAACATGAATTTGGGCAAAACCTAGCTGGGTACAACCTGCTACAACTGCTCTTGCTGCACCACCATTGCCCAAAATTACCGCTACTTTCTGACTCCAATCCTGTTTATATGTTGTCTGCAAAGGGGCGATAAATCCTTCTATATCCGTATTTGTACCCACCCATTTGTTATTTTGGCGGCTAACAGTATTTACTGCTCCGATAGTTTGAGCCAGGGGGGTAATTTCTGAGAGTAGCGGTATGATCGCTTGTTTGTGAGGTATTGTCACACTAAAGCCGATAACCCCAACAGCAGCAAAACCTGCGATCGCAACTTCTAAATTTTGTGGTTCGATCGGAAAAGGCAGATAAATGTAATCTAATCCTAATTGTGCGATTGCAGCATTATGCATCAATGGTGACAACGAATGTTCCACCGGATATCCAATCACTCCTAATATTTTAGTTTTACCTGTAATTTCTTTAGTCATTTGTTATTTGTCATTGGTCATTGGTCATTTGTCATTTGTCATTTGTCATAATTCATACTCCTTGTCCCCAATCCCCAATCCCCAGTCCCCAATCCCCAATCCCCAATCCCCATTTCCCTCACCTAGCCTACAATTATTAAAAGCTACTTAACATTTCTTTGAATCATGCAGGCAACTACAGCCCCCTCTACAATTCCAATTCCTGGTAAATATTGGCAGTGGCGCGGGCACAACGTTTACTACGTGCGTGCGGGAGAGAAACAACTGCAACGTCCGCCCTTGCTTTTGGTACATGGATTTGGTGCTTCCACAGACCACTGGCGCAAGAATATCACAGGATTGTGCCAAGATTTTGAAGTATTTGCGATCGATCTTTTGGGATTCGGGCGATCGGCAAAACCAAAATTGCAGTACAGTGGCGATTTGTGGCGCGATCAACTTCATGATTTTATCAGTGAAGTGATTGGTCAAAAAGCAGTATTAGCCGGTAATTCCCTTGGTGGTTATGCTTGCTTGTGTGTTGCAGCACAACGTCCTGACAGTGCGGCTGGTTTAGTTTTGCTCAATAGTGCCGGGCCTTTTAGCGAAAGCCAGCCCACATCTGAACCTGAAGCTTTACAAACCCAAATTCAGCCTCCCAAACAACCTTCTTCTTTACAAAAATTACTGGGTGACTCGGTTAAATGGATGTTTCAACAACCTTTAGCTCAGTTTGTGTTATTTCAATACGTGCGACAACGTTGGGTAATTCGCCAAACTTTAGAAAAGGTATATCTTGATAAAAGTGCAGTTACAGACCAATTGATAGAAGAAATTGCTCGCCCTGCTTTTGATTCGGGTGCGTTGGATGTGTTTGTTTCAGTTTTTAGTAGTCCTCAAGGGGAAAAAGTTGATGTGCTGTTAAAGCAATTAACTTGTTCTTTATTGATGTTATGGGGAGAAGCTGATCCTTGGATGAATGCTAGAGAACGTTCTCAAAAGTTTCGCCAATATTGTCCTGAACTCACAGAACATTTCTTAACAGCAGGTCATTGTCCTCATGATGAAATACCCGATAGCGTAAACCCACTTTTTCGTGATTGGGTATTGTCTATTACCCAGTGATATTGCATTTCATTAGAAAAGGTTGAGTAGAGATGTAATAAATCGCGTCTCTACTCGCAGTATTTTCTATAAACCAATACAGTTCAGCTAATATCAAAACACTTGTAGAGACTGCGATTTATCGCGTCTCGAAAACCCACGATTTTGTACAATTAGCACTTAACCCAAGCGGATTTTTCTATCAACAAGATAGTTAGAGAAAAGAGAAAATTACTATTAAAGCTAAAATTCCTATTACAATAATTTTTTGTATAAATCAAAATCTAAAACCAGAATCGGTATAAAAAATTAGTTAGCTAAAAAAACCGCCACTAAATTATGATAGGGCGGTCTGGTTAAGCAATCGGAGGGTAATTACAGATTACTCTGCTAATAAATGAAATTGCTGTAACGAAGTTTGCATTAGATTGAGGATTGGGTATGGATTATTCCCTTTGTCTCCTTATCTTCCTACTCTCTTCCGTAAACACTCATTGGTTCCTTGATAAATCGGGTGTAAAGATGCTTAAACGTAGACTTAATGACGCGGGGCATACCAAAATCAATGGGCATCAACTTGTCTGGTAGCTGCCAATCTTCTATTTTTAATAAGTCAGGATTTAAATGCGGAAACTCTATGGCAGCTAGTTCTGGACAAACTCCTAGCCTTTGGGAAGCTGCAACTGTGGGTACTTGTTCGGGAGGAACATTGAGGATTTCTACCATTGCCCGATCTAAGGCAAATATATCTGATGCAGCTGCTAAAATACCCAGTTGGCGAGGTTTACCGTTGCTAGGGCCATTACCTTCATGACCGATAATGCCATCTAATATGGTTAAGTTAGGATTAATAGCCCTAGCAGTTTCTACTAACATTTCACCAAATCTATTGGCGTCTTTTCCAGCTTCCATGTGCCACCAAGCTTTCATTTTACCGGGGACGCAACCAAACAGATTTTTTACGCCCAGTGTTAATGTCAACTGGGCATGAGATTTTACTTTAGGTAGGTTAATCACTACGTCTGCTTCCATTGCTTCTTTTGACAGTCGCAGATGGTTAAAATTATCACTGACAGTTTGGTAACGCTGACCATGAAAATCGATGATGGGAAGATTGAGTTCTTCTAAAATAGGCAGATAGCCATTTGCCACTGCTACGCCCTTCGCACTGCCAAAAGCAGGACTATCGCCCAAAAATGGCTTACCACCAACCTCAATTACCATCTGGGCAACTTCATAAACTAGTTCGGCACGGGTGATACACTCTTTACCAGGACGCGAGCCTGTAAGTAGATTAGGTTTTAGTAAAACGCGATCGCCTTTTTTCACAAACGCCGCTATTCCCCCAAAAGGTTCCAGCAGTGTAACTAAGGATTCTCGTAAAGCCTCTCGTTCGTAAGATGTAGCCCGAATGAGACTGACAGATGATTTTTGAGTCTGCATGGATAACAAATTACCAGTAATAAAGATATTCTTCTATCTTCCTATTTATACCAATTCTCTAAAATCTCGCGTACTAGCTTAACCTCTGCCGCAACCACAAGGCCAATAAAGGTAATGCTAGTTGATAACCCTGTTCAGCACTATAAATTAAACCTTTGTTCTGTAATCCAGTCAGCGATCCCTGAAGGCTACCACCTCTTGAAAGACCATGTTTTTGAATATATTCTTTACTTTGTGGTTTATCTGTAGGATCTAAAGCCAAAGATTCTAAAAGATGCACCTGATTGGCTGGCAATAACATTAGTAAAGATTCAAAAACTAAAGACAAGTCTTTGAGTAATCCTTCTATTGCCTGCTGCACTGCTGCTTCACTAATTAACCCATCAGGATAAGAAAAAGTTTGTAGGCGGCGAATTATTGCCATTGCGTCGCCAATGTGTCCTTGGACAGCATCTAAAAATAATTGTAGTGCTTGAGAGCGAGAATCAAATTTCATTCCTTGTATATGCAATATCTCCCTCGCCCACAATGCCAAAACGTCATTAGCTAAGGGGGCTAACTGTATAGTTTCTAGCGGATAGTTTGTCTCATCTGGATGATGGCTGATCTCAGCTATGGTTGCTATTAAGACGTAGCTGACATGAGTTTGTACATTGATTTCTCGTCTGAATGTGGCTTCCCACAAACCATTACGATCCCAAGAGCGAATGTGCGGAAAACCTTGCAAAATCAGCACTACCCGCTTATTTAAACCAATAGCCATAATTTGGAGCAAATTGAGCAAAATTTCAAATGCTTGCCATAACTGCTTTTGGTTCAGGGAACGCAACGACTTAAGTTTACCTTCTGGATGAAAGACAAAAAACTCTTTGCCAAAGTTGCTTACCCAGTCTTGAATTTGTGCTGCTTCCCAGTTTTGGCTAATTGTCTCTGTTAGCAGGAGGATAAATCGCTCTCCATCTGTCGCGCGGATGCAGTCTATCTCCAAGACGATCGCACCAACTTCTTGAGCAGCCCCTCGCACTAAAGTTCGTCGCCCACTACCAGGTACGCCAGTAATCAGCAAGTCTCCATCTTGGGCTAGTACTTCGACAATTCGCTGAAATTCTAGCGATCGCCCAACCAATTGTAAAGGAGTAGACAAATCCAAATTCACTTAGTTTTTGCCCTTGGTTTTAATCCCCACTTAAGGGCAAGCATACTCACTTCCATGACTACTGAGCAAGCATTGAAAGTAATGATGATAATAGTCAATTTTTATTAGTGCTTGTTTGCATTTAGCACTTATCTTTAGTGCTAAATTTTATTCAACACTAGATTTAAGAAATAAATATGGTACAGGCAGCATCCACCATCGCACCCCAAGAAAAGCAATCCACCGTTTGGCATACTTTGGAAATTTCTGAAACGATCGCTCGCTTGCATAGTGATACTGAGAATGGTTTGAGTAGTGTAGTAGCCAAACATTTATTGTCTGAAGTGGGAGCAAACGAACTCACAGGCAAGAAAAGCAAAGCTTGGTGGTTAAAATTTTTACTGCAATTTAACCAACCACTGCTGATTATTTTGTTGTGTGCGGGTTTAGTAAAGGCGCTAACTGGCAGCTTGGTGAATGCTGGTGTTATTTGGGGAGTGACTACCACCAACGCCATCATTGGATTTATTCAAGAATCGAAAGCCGAAAGTGCGATCGCAGCCCTCGCCAAAGCAATTACCACCGAAGCAACCATCATCCGGGATGGTCAAAAATTACGCATTGCTTCTGGTGAGTTAGTACCTGGAGATATTGTCTTGCTAACTTCTGGTGATAAAGTCCCAGCAGATTTACGGTTAATTAAGGTTAAAAATTTACAAATAGATGAATCTGCTCTGACTGGTGAATCTCTAGCAGTAGAAAAGAATACTCAAATTTTAAAGCCAGATATTGCTCTAGCCGAGCGCAAAAATATGGCTTATGCGGGTGGCTTCGTTACCTTTGGGCAAGGTACTGGTGTTGTAGTTGCCACAGGGAACGCCACAGAAACAGGGCGAATTTCTCAGTTAATGGAGCAGCACACAGATATTTCTACTCCCTTAACTAGAAAATTCAATAAATTCAGCCAGAATTGGCTGTATATGGTGTTAGGGTTAGCAGCCCTCTGCTTTGTGGTGGGATTAAGCTTTCGAGGTTTTGAAGAAGCTTTAGAAGCAGCAGTCGCTTTAACAGTCAGTGCGATTCCTGAAGGATTACCAGCAGTCGTGACAGTCACCCTAGCCATAGGTGTTTCTCGGATGGCACGACGCAACGCCATTATCCGCAAATTACCAGCCGTTGAAACCTTGGGAAGTGCAACTGTTATTTGCTCTGATAAAACTGGGACTTTGACAGAAAACCAGATGACAGTACAGGCAATTTATGCGGGGGGATATCAATATACTCTCACTGGTATCGGTTACACACCGGAAGGCGAAATCCTCATAGATGACAAACCCGTGAACCTCAACAGGCATAAAGGTTTGCAACAATGTTTAATCGCAGGCTTATTGTGTAACGATTCCCATTTAGAAAAGAAAAATGGTAGGTGGGTAGTAATGGGAGATCCTACAGAAGGGGCATTAATTGCATCAGCAAATAAAGCAGGTTTTAGTCAGCCTACCTTACTTAAGGAAATGCTAAAGGTGGATGCAATTCCCTTTGAATCAGACTTTCAATACATGGCGACTTTGCACGCCACATCCCAAGGTAAGACTATTTATGTCAAGGGTTCAGTTGAGGCAATTATTCAGCGTTGCACTCTGATGTTGAACACTGATGGACAACCCCGCCCATTAGATTGTGTAGAAACATTACGGCAAAGCAGCATCGAGCGAGAAGTCAATATTATGGCACGGCAAGGCTTGCGGGTATTAGCTTTAGCGAAAAAACTAGTACCCGATGGGCAAAATACCCTAGATCATCCAGATATTGATACCGGGTTAATTTTCATCGGCTTGCAGGGAATGATTGATCCGCCGCGTGAGAGTGCCATTAAAGCAGTCCAAGCCTGTCAGGAAGCGGGAATTGAGGTCAAAATGATCACTGGCGATCATGCTATCACAGCGCAGGCGATCGCTTATCGTATGGGTATTAACAAAAATGGCTCAGTTCTGGCTTTCACAGGTGCAGAACTAGCAAAAATGGATAAAACAGAACTTGCCGAAGTTGCCCAAGAAGGTGTAGTCTTTGCCCGTGTCGCCCCAGAACAAAAGCTACGTTTAGTCGAAGCTTTGCAATCAAAAGGTGAAATCGTTGCCATGACAGGAGATGGTGTCAACGATGCACCAGCCTTAAAACAAGCAGATATTGGGATTGCGATGGGTGGTGCTGGTACTGAAGTTGCCAAAGAAGCCGCAGATATGCTGCTTACCGATGATAATTTTGCCTCCATTGAAGCTGCTATAGAAGAAGGACGGGCGGTTTATAAAAACCTGCTCAAGGCAATTTGCTTTATTTTGCCTGTCAATGGTGGTGAATCAATGACAATTTTAATTAGCACATTATTAGCCAGAGATTTACCAATTTTATCTTTACAAGTTCTGTGGCTAAATATGCTCAATTCCATTACTATGACAGTGCCTTTAGCCTTTGAGCCAAAGGCGCAAAACATCATGCAACAAGCGCCCCGTCATCCTAATGAACCATTAATTTCAGGGAGTCGTTTACAACGAATTTTAGCAATTTCTCTATTTAATTGGATTGTGATATTTGGAGTATTTGAATATATCCGCCAAACTACGGGTAATATCGATTTAGCGAGAACAATGGCGATTAACGCTCTCATTGCGGGACGGATATTCTATTTATTGAGTATTAGTCAATTAATCCCGAATTTGATTGCCAAGATGGACGGCACAATTAAAGAAAACGTTGATATTCCTGCTATTGGCTTTGGGATTTTAGGGGCAATTATTTTGCAAATTATTTTTGCTCATGTGCCATTAATTAATGAAGTTTTTGAAACAGCACCATTAAACTTGCAGCAGTGGTTATTTTGTTTAGCAGTTGGTTCACCAATGATTTTGTGGGCTACAGTAGTAAATCGTTTTGATCCGCCAAATTAAATCACTCAGCTATTTTTCAAGACAAACACCATCCTAAATTTTCGGTGCGTTATACCAATTCTTTATGAAGACGCATAGAAAGAACCCCACCGCCTGCGGCACCTCCCCTTACAAAGGCTACGGTGTACACACAAGTTATCGAATCACTACCAGTCCTTAAATTACCCCACCCTAACCCTCCCCGATGTATTGGGGAGGGAACTAGATATCTTTTTCCACCCTTTCCAAGGGGGGATTAAGGGGGGTAATTCAACTTGTGTGTACATCGTAGCTATTCCACCTTGAGAGGTAAAATACCACTCATCTGTTCTAGATTTAGCACTGTGGCTAATTCTGCCTCATTCATCAATCCGCGTTCTAAAACAATCTGCCGTAAAGATTTACCAGTTTCTAAAGATTCTTTGGCGACAGCTGCGGCATTTAAATAACCGATGTGGGTATTTAGTGCGGTTACTAAGGCTAAACTACCTTCTGCATAAGCTAAACAACGTTCCTGGTTGGCAGTAATTCCCTCAATGCAACGTTCTGTAAGGACAGCGATGGTATTGCCGAGAATTTCGATACTGTGAATTAGGTTATAAGCAATTAGCGGCATCATCACATTTAATTCTAATTGTCCGGCTTGTGCGGCTAATGCGATCGCACTGTCGTAACCCATCACCTGAAAACACACCATTGATGTCATCTCTGCCATCACTGGATTATATTTCCCTGGCATAATCGAGGAACCAGGTTGCACTGGGGGGAGTTGAATTTCTTTCAAACCAGTTTTTGGTCCCGAATCCATCAGCCGTAAATCATGAGATATTTTGGCTAAATCCTGGGCTAAGTTGCGTAAAGCACCGGAAACATTTACAAATGGAGCCATACTCTGCATAGCTGCCATGAGATGGGGCGCAGGTTCTAAAGGAGTATCAATCAATTCTGAAAGAACTTCCACCACACGGGCGCGATATAAGGGATGAGTATTTAAACCGGTTCCGGCTGCACTACCTCCCAAACCCAATACCATCAAATCTCCAGAGGCGGTGTAAATCCGGTTTTGGTGTTCTGTAAGAATGTGTGCCCAAGCCCGAAAATTTTCACCCAAACGCACGGGTACAGCATCTTGTAAGTGGGTTCTGCCAGATTTGACGATATCTTGAAATTCTACAGCTTTGTTTTCTAAGGATGCGATCGCACGATCTATTGCTGGGTGTAATGTCTTGGATAATGCCAATAAACCACCAATCCGAATTGCCGTAGGGATCACATCATTGGTAGACTGTCCATAATTAACGTGATCATTAGGACTAACACGTTTGTAATTGCCTTTTTCTTCACCAAGAATTTCCAAGGCGCGATTTGCCAAAACTTCGTTGATATTCATGTGGTGGGATGTTCCAGCACCCGCCTGATAAACATCCACAACAAATTGATCGCGGAATTTTCCAGCTAAGATTTCATCAGTTGCTTGGACAATTGCCTGACTAATATCTTGGGGAATGCAATTTAGTTCGCCATTCACAATTGCTGTAGCTTTTTTAATTATCAATCCAGCATCTACGTAAGTAGGCAAAGGCTTGATACCGCTAATGGGGAAGTTTTCGATAGCTCGTAAAGTTTGAATGCCGTAATAAACGCTACTAGCAATTTGGCGATCGCCCATCGAATCGTGTTCGATGCGGAATTCTGTGTGTTCAGTCATAGTATTCTTTTAAAAGAGCTTCAGAAAACAGATTTTCCCACGCTTAGGGGGAAAGTGGGGAGACAAAGAGAAGTTGTAGTAAGTTTCTCCCCTCTGCCTCTTCCTGATAGCAGGGCAACTAAATTTATTTATGGAGATTATTAATTTTTAATTTTTAATTCGGAGCGAAGCGACGTGACTTTACCCAACTGGATTACTTTCTCTCGCCTTCTGGGTGTACCATTTCTGCTTTATGGCTTGTACAACCCCACAGCACAAGCTAGATGGATATGTTTGGCGATTTTTATCGTCGCTGCGTTAACTGATTGGTTAGATGGCTATTTGGCGCGGAAACTCAACCAAGTTAGTGAATTGGGTAAATTTCTTGACCCCTTAGTAGATAAATTTTTGGTACTTGCGCCGTTAATGGTGTTAATTGAACTAGGAAAAGTGCCAGCTTGGGGAGTGTTTTTGATTTTAGCGCGGGAATTAGCGATCGCTGGTTGGCGAGTGAATCAAACGACAATTACCGGGGCGAACATTTGGGGTAAACTCAAAACTGTTAGTCAAATAGTTGCGATCGCACTTCTGATTGCACCCCTACCTGAAGTATGGCAAACTCCCTCTCTAATTGCCTTTTGGGTTTCTGTAGCCTTTACTTTAATCTCTGGGGGTATTTATCTTTTGCCGCAAAAAGCTAGCACTAATGAAACCACAATATAGTATTCTAATTCAGTGGTCTAATGAAGATAAAAAGTACGTTGTCAACCTACCTGAGTTTGGCCCCTATGCACACACTCATGGAGATACCTACGCAGATGCTCTCAATAATGGTGAGGAAGTGCTGGAACTTTTGATTGAAGATTACCAAGCACAAGGAAAACCACTACCAAAGCCTTTGACTGCAAATGTTTCCTTTCAGTTTGTGTAATCTTCAAAAATCATAGCTAGGTAATCCAGTAACATCAGTTTGGAGAGCAAACAAATCACCTGAGTAGAAACTTTTATCAATCTCCCCTTGGCTGAGTCCAACTGAGCCAGTGGTGATGTAGAGTGTTTGCAAATCTTCGCCGCCAAAGGTGCAACTCGTTACGAGTGGAACAGGTAGTTTTATCCGCAATATCTCTTCACCCTTAGAGTTGAAATGAATCACACACCAGCCATCCCACATAGCTGACCAAATATTTCCTTGACTATCTATCGTTAACCCATCTGGGTAGAAAGATTCATGAGTTAAATCAATAAAAATTCGGCGATTAGTAATGCTACCTGTTACTGAATCAAAGTCGTAAGCATATATTTTTTGTTGAGGAGAATCACTCAAGTAAAACGTTTTTTGATCGGGACTCCACCCCAGACCATTAGAGATAGTCAATCCTGTTTCCATCACATGCAATGAACCGTCACGATCGTAGCGATAGAGGCTAGCCTGTGGTTTTTCTAAAGAACACATTGAACCAATCCAAAAGCGACCTTGAGGATCACATTTGCCATCATTGAGACGGTTATTGGGCAGATTTTTTTCAATCTCCAAAATAGGAGTAACTTCACCTGTTTTGGTATTGAGGAATGCCAGATGACGACGCATCGCCATAATTAATCTATCTTTACCTGCTGTTGCGATCGCACCTACGACATCTCCCACATTAAAAAACAAGTCTTTCCCCGTAGCCGGATTGAACTGATGTACACGATGGTTGTAAATATCGATCCAGTACAGTAGGTTTTGGGTAGAATCCCAGATGGGCCCTTCACCCAAGCGGGCACGAGACTCTAGTACATTGTGGAGTGGATATTGCAAAACCTGGCTCATTTTATCAACCAACAATAGTATTTACAGAAACTAGTTTCAGTGGACTTCAGGCAATTTTAAAAAATATTTGCCTGACTAATAAAGAAAATTTTCATTCCTGTTTCAGTAAAGACTAAAGACGCAATTTATCGCGTCTTCCCCAGGTAGAAGAAAATATTTTTGATTTTGACTCAACCTTTACTGCGATCCGTTAACTTAAAATTAGTCGGTCAACATTCCCTTTATGTACCAAACAGACCCGCCTCTCTCTCCCAAAGAAGTCCTACCAACCATGTATGATCTTCCCAGTGAATACCCGGAGGACTCTGGTTTGCCTGACGAATTTCACCTTTTTCAGCCCCAACTTCTGCGCGAAACCTTCTGTCCACCTAACTATCCAGCAGAGGAAGTATTTGTTGCCAGTGACTTAAACCTTTACTATGACCTGCGGCATACACTGTGGTACAAACGCCCAGACTGGTTTGCTGCTGTGGGAGTTTCGCGTCTCTACGAACAGCAAAACTTGCGTCTGAGTTATGTTATCTGGCAAGAAGGGGTTGCTCCTTTTGTAGTGATAGAATTGCTTTCTCCTGGCACTGAAAAAGAAGACTTAGGACAAACTCTCCGCGAGATTAACCAACCGCCGACCAAATGGGAAGTTTATGAGCGGATTTTGCGAGTTCCTTACTACATTGTGTTTGACCGCTACACTAACAAACTCCAAGCATTCCAATTAGTTGCAGATAGTTACAGCGAATTGGACGTGAGTACCCCACGACTGTGGATGCCGGGTTTGGAACTGGGCTTAGGACTTTGGCAAGGTTCTTACCAAGGAATTGAGAGATTGTGGCTACGTTGGTATGATGCATCCGGGAACTGGCTTCCCACGCCGCTAGAACGAGAAAGTCAACGTGCTAACAGATTAGCAGCACAACTGCGCGAGTTAGGCGTTAACCCTGATGAGTTATGAAAATGCGATCGCATCAGTCAACTTAACGCAAAACGGGCGGTTAGAAACCGCGTCTACATAAACAAAACCCACGGAAGTGGGTTTCCAAACCCTTAATTTGACCTTAGTCCGCGGAGGCGGACTTTGCCTGTGTAGCCGCGAATTCTATTCGCCAGGCTCTAAGTTGACTCAGACAGCTTGTAAAATCTCCCCATCTACAGAGAAATCTACTTCAGCTTTGTCTTTTGCATTAGCCAAATAGTCATTTTCCAAAGAGTCTTGTAAACCAGAAATTAAATCATATTCAGGATGCCAGTTTAATTCTGTTTGCGCTTTATTCACCGAAGCGAAGAAATGCTGCACGCGCATCGGAAAAGCTTTGCGTTTGCCGAAATCAAACTTTTTCGGGTCGTAATGGACGATTTTTACAGCATCGGGCGATTTGCCAGCCGCTACAGCACTAGCACGGGCTAAACCATCAAAAGTGACAAAGCGATCGCCTGAGATATTATAAATCTGCCCTACGGCTTGTTTATTGCCCAAAACCTGAGTCATTGCTTGTGCCAAGTCTTTTACATGACCTAGCTGCGTGATATGCAAGCCATTTCCGGGGATAGGAATGGGGCGATCGCGCACAATTCTGTCAAAAAACCAGCCTTCCAACTCATTATAATTACGGGGCCCGTAAATATAAGTAGGACGAATAGAAGTAAAGGGCAATCCCAATTGAGTCAAATAAGCTTCAGTTTCATGTTTACCCTTATGGCGACTTTTGGGATCTACAGCATCACCTTCTATGTGGGGCAGTTGGTCAGATTTGAGATAAACCCCCGCAGAACTCATATACACAAAATGTTGCACTCGGTCTTTAAAAATTTCTGCTAGTGGTTGAGTATCAGTAAGTTCCCGCCCGTTATTGTCAAAAATGACATCAAAGTTTTCTTGTGATAACTTTGCTTTTAATTGAGTAGCATCTGTGCGATCGCCTATAATTTGTCCTACTCCCTCTAAAGAAGGTGCTGGCCGATTCCCACGATTGAACAGCACCACCTCATGTCCTTGTTCCACCAGTAATTGAGTCAAATAAACACCAATGAACCGAGTACCACCCATAATCAGAATTCGCATAAATTCACCCTTTCTATATCAGTTTTCATCGAGGGAGTAGGGGCTGGGGACTTGGAATTAGGGAGACAAAAAGAAATAACTAATGCCCAATGCCCCATGCCCAATGCCCCATGCCCAATCTGAGATTATCAGGTTGCCGCATCCATCTGGAACCTCTCTGGGAAAGATTCCGTCTTATGTGCTAATCTGGGGCGCTTCCCGTTAATTAATCACAAGGGAAACTTTTCAGTTAACGTCATCAAGTTAGCCTTTGTATTTTCCATTTATTCAAGTTAGCTGTGCCCTTGAAATATGCTCTGGTTCATGAGTGGCTTACACCCAAAGCCACCGGTGGTTCAGAACTCGTTGTCCGAGAAATTTTGAATCACATTGATGCTGATTTGTATGCCCTCATAGATTTTGAATCTAGCAATAGAGAAAGTTATTTATATAAGCGTCAGATTGGCAAGACGTTTCTCCAAAACTTTCCCTATGCCCGCAACGGTATACAAAAATACTTACCTTTGTGGCCTTTGGCAATTGAACAACTTGATTTGCGGCATTATGACGTAATTTTGTCTTCATCCCACGCTGTTGCCAAAGGAATTCTTACCACTCCCGAACAGATGCATATTTGCTACTGTCACAGCCCTATGCGCTATGCCTGGGACTTGACCTTTGATTATCTGCACCACAGCAAACTGGGTAATGGTTTACCTGGGTGGGTGACGCGATATTTATTACATCGCTTGCGCCAGTGGGATGTATTGAGTGCCAATCGCGTTGATTACTTCATTGCCAACTCGCAGCACACAGCTCGGCGGATTTGGCGTTGCTATCGACGAGAAGCAACAGTCATTTACCCACCAGTGAATATTGCGGAATTTCCGTTTCTGTCTGAGAAAGAGGACTTTTATCTGACAGTTTCTCGGTTAGTGAGTTACAAGCAAATATCGTTGATTGTCAAGGCTTTTAATCAACTAAAACGACCATTAGTAGTCATTGGTACAGGAGATGAAATGAACAAGATTCGCGAGCTGGCAAACTCGAATATCCAAATACTCGGTTGGCAACCCGATAATGTGGTAAAAAAATATATGTCTAGGGCTAAGGCATTTGTGTATGCAGCTTGTGAAGATTTTGGTATTGCCCTAGTGGAAGCACAAGCGTGTGGCACGCCAGTAATAGCCTATGGTGCAGGGGGTGCTTTAGAAACAGTGCGAGACATCCGCTTTGGCGCGGATACAGGGACAGGCATATTTTTCAAGACGCAAACAGAGGCGGCTTTGGTGGAGGCAGTAGAAAAGTTTGAAATGTATGAGGGTTCGTTCAATTCCGAGTATATGCGATCGCACGCCGCGCAGTTTTCACCGCAAATCTTTGCAGCTCGTTATTTAGATTTTGTAAACAAGTGCAACGAAAAAAGACCCTTTTTGCAATGATGGTCTTGACTAACGTCTGATTTTTTTAGGCTTTTGGCAATTTCCCCCAGAAGCATCTCATTTTGGCTTTAATATTGGGACTATGTGTGGTGTGGATTATTAAGGAGTATGATGACTGCCCAGAGCTCACTCCTCTCCGGCAAGCGAGGCGTAAGGCAAGACACTAGAGCGTCTACGCGTTTCTTAAAACGCGGTCAAAAAACAAACACGCCAAAAGTTAAGCCCAAAGGTTTATCTTTTCAGGGTTTAAACGGAGAGTTTGCGAAACGACTGTTCGATATAGTGTTTTCGCTGTCGGTATTAATTTTGTTCTTCCCCGTCTACTTAATTTTGACCTTGCTGATTGCCTTTAGCTCAGAAGGCCCAATTTTTTATGTCCAGGAACGGGTAGGGAAAAATTACAAAGCGTTTAATTGTATTAAATTCCGAACAATGGTAAGCAATGCGGACGAAATTCTCATGCAAATGATGGAAACATCGCCCGAATTGCGACAAGAATTTGAGAGCAGTTTTAAGCTAAAACAAGACCCCCGAATTACCAAAATTGGTCGATTTTTGCGAATTACTAGCTTAGATGAATTTCCCCAGTTCTGGAACGTTTTAAAAGGGGACATGAGTGTAGTCGGCCCCCGACCTTTGGTAGCAGAAGAACTGCCAAAATACGGTTGTCACATTGATGAGATTTTAACAATCCGTCCAGGAATTACTGGTTTGTGGCAGGTATCTGGGCGTAATGACATTCCCTACCCTCGGAGAGTCCAAATAGACCTGCATTATGTCAAATTTAGGAATTTCTGGCTTGATTTATGGATCATCTTGAAAACTGTTGATGTGGTAATTCTACCCAAAAACAACGGGGCATACTGAGTAACTACTTAGGGCGGATTCTGTGGGGCAGTTAATGCCCCTAAGTACCGATTCTTCCCCTAAGACTAAAGAATTGCTTATCTTTGCTTTCTATAAATTTGTGCTTTTATACTTAACTCAGACTTCTCTAAGCGTGAACCTTTAGCTATTTTGCCCTGATTCGCCTTTTTGCCATAAGTCTAAATTTAACATGCCTATTGTATCGAACAGAATTCAGGAGTCAGAATTCATTCTGAATTCTGTATGACTGGCGGTGCTTCGCAGCGTTAGCAACACTCGTTCCTACCGCTACGCTGCGGACTCGTTTGCCGCCTGATCCTCGACTGATAGCGTACTCTGTAAGAGTTGCAAGCTACGCTTTTAGTGTCTCGTAGAGAAGCGTTAGCGAGTCTTGTCTACGACACACTACGCGAACGAGCGTCTTTATTCTGACTCCTGTTAGCGATAGCGGGGCGTTTAGCCCATTCTGACTCCTGAATTCTTCTTCAATAATTCTTCATAAAACTAGAGATATATGAAGTTTTGACAAAAAAACAACTTACATAAAAATAATCTTTATCTATCTGGTACAAGAAGAAATATACAATAATCCAAAAATCTTGAGCTATTTAGTACTTGGCTTACGTGTCAAATTATTTTTTATTAAGTATATTTATTTACGGAAAAAGTCTTTTAACAACAAGAACTCGTAGTTTCCCATTAGGCAATTCAGCAATTAGTTGCTAGGTTGTATCAGATTAGCTGTAACTTTTTAATCAAAGACAATAAGGGATAATTGAGCATGACGCAACAGAAGCGAGCGTTGATTACTGGTATTACTGGACAAGATGGTTCATATCTAAGTGAGTTTTTACTGGAACAAGGTTATGAGGTTCATGGCATCATTCGCCGGACTTCTACCTTCAACACAGACCGCATCGATCACATTTACGAAGACCCCCACAAAGAGGGAGTGCGGTTGTTTCTTCACTACGGTGACTTGACAGACGGCACGACGTTGCGGCGCATTTTAGAAGAAGTAAAGCCAGTAGAAATTTACAACCTCGGCGCTCAATCCCACGTTAGAGTCAGCTTTGATTCACCAGAATACACAGTAGACGCAGTAGGAATGGGAACATTGCGTCTGTTGGAAGCAATTCGAGACTACCAACATCGTACCGGAATTCAGGTGCGATTTTACCAGGCGGGTTCTTCAGAAATGTACGGTTTAGTACAAGCAATACCTCAAACTGAGACAACGCCCTTTTATCCCCGCAGTCCCTATGCCTGTGCGAAAGTTTACGCTCACTGGCAAACTGTAAATTATCGTGAATCTTATAATTTATTTGCTTGTAACGGCATACTTTTTAACCACGAGTCACCACGGCGGGGTGAAACCTTTGTAACCCGCAAAATTACTAGAGCGGTGGCTGGTATCGTTGCTGGGAAGCAGAAAAAGATTTACATGGGTAATCTAGATGCCAAGCGAGATTGGGGCTATGCAAAGGATTACGTGAAAGCAATGTGGTTGATGTTGCAGAAAGACCAGCCAGACGATTACGTAATTTCGACTGGTGAAACCCACTCAGTGCGTGAGTTTTTGGAACTGGCATTTAGTTATGTGAATCTCAATTGGCAAGATTATGTAGAGTTTGATGAGCGTTACCTCCGTCCATCTGAGGTAGAGTTATTGATTGGCGATTCTACCAAAGCACGCGAGAAGCTAGGCTGGACACCATCAGTAACCTTTGAAGAACTAGTTTCCTTAATGGTAGAAGCAGACTTACAAGCATTGGGCCACACTTCACCCAATGGAAATGGTTCGCAATTTCCAGATGATATTGCGACTATTCGTCAAAAACTAGGCGCTTTGCACTTCTGATTCGGATCACAGAGGATAAAAATATGACAGCCTTAGAACTAAAAAATAAACGCATTCTCGTCACCGGTGGGTCGGGGTTTCTAGGTCGTCAGGTGATAGATCAACTGTGTAAAGCAGGAGCCGATCGCGAGAAAATTACAATACCGCGATCGCGCGATTGCGATCTACGTGTCTGGGAAAATAGCCAACGTGCAGTTGACCAGCAAGACATAATCATCCATCTAGCAGCTCATGTCGGTGGCATCGGTCTGAACCGTGAAAAACCCGCAGAGTTGTTCTACGATAACTTGATCATGGGAACCCAGCTAATTCACGCTGCCTATCAAGCTGGAGTAGAAAAATTTGTTTGTGTTGGCACAATCTGCGCCTATCCTAAATTCACTCCAGTACCATTCAAAGAAGATGATCTTTGGAATGGCTACCCAGAAGAAACCAACGCCCCTTACGGAATTGCAAAAAAAGCACTTTTAGTTCAATTGCAATCTTACCGTCAGCAGTACGGTTTTAATGGGATTTATCTACTGCCAGTCAATTTATATGGCCCAGAAGATAACTTTGACACAGGAAGTTCCCACGTTATTCCAGCATTAGTTCGTAAAGTTCACGAAGCCCAAATTAAAGCGGAAAAACAACTCCCTGTTTGGGGTGATGGTAGTCCCACCCGTGAGTTTCTGTATTCAGAAGATGCAGCGCGAGGGATTGTGATGGGGACTCAATTCTATAACGAATCGGAACCAGTTAACTTGGGAACCGGTTATGAAATCTCCATCCTGGATTTAGTAACTCTAATCTGCGAATTGATGGAGTTTAAGGGGGAAATTGTGTGGCAAACTGACAAGCCTAATGGTCAACCCCGCCGTTGTTTAGATACTGAACGGGCCAAGCAAGCCTTTAATTTCACGGCTCAAGTAAGCTTTGAGGAAGGACTAAAGAATACCATTGAGTGGTATCGTCAACACGCTGTATAACTATGTACTGCTGAATGTAGAGTGATACAAGCTGGGCAATGTCCAGCTTATTTTTTTGGCGATATAAATTTTATGGACAAAGTTAATCATCAACTAAATAAAGCAGAACTGCGTCGCACTCTACTCAAAACACGTCAATCAATGTCCATTGGAGAATGGAGAGAAAAAAGCGATCGCATTAGCTCTCATTTACAAAACTCTACTTTGTTTACCCAAGCAAAAACAATACTTGCTTATTTCAGCTTTCGCCAAGAACCTGACCTCAGTCCCCTATTTGCCAACACCAAATACTGTTGGGGATTTCCTCGCTGCGTTGATAAATCCTTATGTTGGCATATTTGGACACCTGATGATTCTGTCCAAAGCGGCGCTTATGGCATTGCTGAACCACATCCTGACGCTCCAATCTTAGATGCTGCGGAAGTAGATTTGATTCTTGTCCCCAGTGTAGCTTGCGACCATCAAGGATATCGTTTGGGTTATGGCGGCGGATATTACGATCGCTTGCTCAGTTTACCGCAGTGGCAGACAAAGCCGACTATCGGAATTGTCTTTGATTTTGCCTATATCTCCCAAATACTGATTGAACCTTGGGATAAACCACTACAAGCTATTTGTACGGAAACCGGATTGACTCAAAAAGGTTGAAGGATTCAGGATAATGAAGACATCTCATAAAATGTTTTATGACTAACCCAACGTCATCTACCACTGAGCAAGAAGCAATAATCGACGATATTATCGCAACGAGCCTCCAAGCTCAACAAAAAAATGGCCCAGACCTCCGCCAAATTCATAGCAAAAGTCATGGACTCCTTTGGGGAGAGTTTATTATTGAACCCAATCTTCCTGAAGACCTGAGAGTAGGTTTGTTCAAAACGCCCCAAACCTACCCTGTGTGGATTCGTTTCTCTAGCGGTGGTTCACCTCAAAAGCGTGGGAAATTCCACTCCGATAGCCAGCCTGATGTTCGTGGTATCGCCATCAAGGTGATGAATGTGGACGGGCAAAAAGTCTTGGATGATGAAGAAAAAACTCAAGATTTTATACTTAACAATTATCCGATTTTCTTGACTAAAGACGTTCGTGATTATGCCGATCTTTCTCAAGCAGGTAGTGGAAAACTTAGCCCAGAAAGGCTGGAAGAACTTGGTTACGCCTTTGCTATCTTGCAAAAAATTGGCAGCCACAAGGTAGGAAATCCACTTTTGATTCAATATTGGAGTATGGCTCCCTTTAAGTTTGGCGAACGGATTGTAAAATTGTCTGTCAAATCTCAACAGCCTGAACAACCACCAGAAACACTTCCAGAATCAGAAAATTACCTTCGAGAAACGCTGGTAAAATATTTGACTGAAGAAGGAAGAGAAGCGTCTTTTGACTTCCTAATTCAGTTTTATGTAGACGATGAAAAAACGCCAATTGAAGACCATGTTAAAGAATGGCAAGAAGCAGATTCACCATTTATTAAAGTTGCAACTGTCCGCATTCCCAGCCAGAAGTTTGACTTTGAAGAACGCAAACGTTTAGATGAGGGTTCGCTATTTTCCCCTTGGCATACACTGCTAGAACATGAGCCTGTTGGAAGTGTGAACCTCTCTCGCAAGAGGCTTTACAGCGAACTTGCAAAGTATCGACGAGAAGAAATTGCCCAACGTTCGCGGGAACCAAAACCTTATGTCGCGGTTGAAGATTAACTATTGTGAATTTGCTTCAAACTGTAAGAGGTTGTTTGGAAAGTGTGTGTACAAAATCAGACTTTCTAGCAATTAAATCTAATTAGTAAAAATTGAAATACCAAGATTACCGACTTTTAAAATAAGTCAGTAATCTTGGTTTAATGAATAAAGAATTGTATAACTGCTGTAGATCGTTAAACTAGAGCTAGATATACCTTAAATATTTTTCAAAATAAACAACAACTAGCGTGAGTGTTTACATTCCTGTTGAATTACAAAATAAAATTTGCAAAATCAAATGCTGAACTGGAAAAAATCACGATCGCAAATTCTGCTAATGTATGCGCTGTTGGGAGCGATCGCACTTTTGATGCTCTTTCCTTTACTATGGCTAATTAGCACATCCTTAAAATCGCCCACGGAAAATATTTTTCAGTCGCCGCCACAGTTGCTACCCAGTCAACCAACACTAGATAACTTCTCTAGTGTGTGGAACTCTCTACCTTTTGGACAATATCTGTATAACAGTACTTTGGTGTCAGTGCTGACTGTGGGCTTAAATCTGCTGTTTTGCGCTTTAGCTGCCTATCCGTTGGCAAGATTGTCCTTTGTCGGGCGAGACTGGATTTTTGTGGCGATCGTCTCTACGATTATGATTCCCTTCCAAATCGTGATGATTCCCCTCTATATTTTGACAGTCCAGTTAGGTTTGAGAAATACTTATTTAGGGATGATTTTTCCGAGTTTAGCTTCTGCCTTTGGCATTTTTTTGTTGCGCCAAGCTTTCATGAGTGTCCCCAAAGAAATAGAAGAAGCCGCCAGGATGGATGGCAGCTCAGAGTTAGGATTATGGTGGCATATTATGTTACCAGCAGTTCGCCCTGCACTAGTAACTTTAGCTATTTTCGTATTCATTGGTGCTTGGAGTGACTTTTTGTGGCCTTTAATTGTCATCCAAGACGAAAGTTTATACACTCTTCCTTTGGGCGTCGCGAAGCTAGCAGGGACATTTTCCCTTGATTGGCGGTTGGTAGCTGCTGGCTCAGTAATTGCGATCGCCCCAGTCTTGTTACTATTTCTGTTTTTACAACGTTACATTGTACCCACGGAAACTGGTAGCGGCGTCAAGGGTTGAAGGGGGCAGGAGGCAAGAGGCAGGAGGCAGGGGGCAGGAGGCAGGGGGCAGGGGAGGAAAACTATTGATTATTGCCCAATCCCCAATCCCCAATTCAATAAGCACCAGTCTTTTTAAATACCACCCAAATAGTTTTAACAATCAGACTCAGGTCATAAGTTACAGACCACTTGCGCTGATAATCTATATCCATCTTGACAATGGTTTCAAAGTCTGTAATGCTGGAACGTCCATTAGCCTGCCATTCTCCGGTAATGCCTGGTTTGACTCGCAATCTATCCCAGTGGTGTGGATCGTAATGGTTAACTTCATCAAGAGTCGGTGGACGAGTACCAACTAAACTCATGTCCCCTAGCAAAACATTCCAAAATTGGGGTAACTCGTCCAAGCTAGTACGCCGCAAAAATTTACCCACAGGAGTAATGCGAGGATCGTCAACAGATTTAAAGATGTGACCTTTAGCTTGGTTTTCAACCAAATGCTTGAGTTTATCGGCATCGACGATCATGGAACGGAATTTCCAAATGCGGAAAGTTTTTCCGTTTAAACCACACCGAATTTGGGAATAGAATATTGGACTTGGCTCATGAATAAAGGTAGCAATTGCTACAGGAATTGCTACCATAAATGTAATAATCAGCCCTACAATGGCTCCAACAATGTCAATTAATCGTTTTCTCACACTTAAAGTTGAAGGGTGTGAAGGCTGTTGCGAACAATTAACTGAATAAAGATAAAGATTATTCACGAGGGCTAACTTATTTTATAACAGGAATTTTTGCATCAGTAGTGTAGACATAAGACATAATTTTTAGGCGATTTTTACTACTGTTGGTTGTCGCCACTACTGAGTGTTAATATACACAAATTTTAACCAATAAAAAAACCAAAAACCCAAAATTTACAGAATCTTTCAATTAAAGTGATAGATTGTAAATCTACAATATTTTTTCCATCCAATAAAAAAGATCCTACTACGGTACACATCCAAAAAGTTACTTTCTTGAAGTACTAGTAGCACTTTGCAAAACTCCAAATGCTTATGAAGTAAGCATTTGGAGTTTTGAGCCGATACGTATCATTTTTGATGAAAAACTCCACCCATAAGGAGTTGAAGAAGAATTCAGAAGTCAGAATTCAGGAGTCAGAATCAATGTTCGCCCTAGGATTCAGACCCCAACGAAAAAGTAGACACCGTACAGACGATAGCGCCGACGGCAAGCGACGCAGGAGCGTCTGGGGTTTTAAACCCGTTTATTCATCCACTCTTTCGTTCAGAATTCAATTCTGAATTCTGGCTCCTGACTCCTGAATTCTGTTTGATAAAGTTTTTGGACATGGGGAATGGGGCATGGGAAAGAAGTTACTAATGCCCAATGTCCAATACCCCAAGCGACGGGGCGACTATCCCTATCCACCCACAAGAGGATGGAGTTTTCCGTCGCTTTCAATGAACCTCTAAGGCAAAATTCACTGTGTATGGTTCCTCCAGTGATTGCTGATTACTAGCCTTGATTGCATCTAGATAGCGACGCAAAGACAACAGTTGTTGGGAATTGGGACGATAAGTGAGACTCCCTTGTTTTTCAAAAAGTGGTGCTGTGGCGATCGCCTGATAGTCAGGATTTTCTTGCGAACTCTGGGTGAGCCAGGTTGATTCTGTGACTGAAGGTATCAAACCGGAAGGCAATTCACCTTCCAAAAAAGCCAGCAAGCGTTGCTGACAAGTGCGAGTATTAATCCCACGACCCTCAAATAACTGGATAACTTCACCGAAAGATAAGGATCGCTCTGGTAGCAACCGTAGCAATTCTGTAAACAAGAAATAATCAGTGTATTGTTGCCTGGGTATATCTAATATTTGGGGATGCAGAGGCAGCATCGCCAAACCATAAGCAACCCGACTGCAATTAGGAGCGCCGTTTTCGCCGAGATATAAATCTTGCATAATCTTGGCACTGGGGAGTTTTTGCCGTAGCCAACGGTTCACCGTCCCGACACAAGCCACTCCACCAGTCAGGATCGCTTGATTAATGGATTCTGTAGGGATGCCACGAGCTACCAATAACTTGTTGAGTTCTCGATTCAGGCGGCGCACAAAGGGGATAAATACCTGGCTTTCTAAGTCTCGTCGCTGCAAAATCCACCGTTGATCGGCTAATTCCAGGGTAAAAGAGTCTTGGTGTTGCAAAATCAGCTTTAAGGCTAATGCCGCATCTAATACCGCCTGTCCCAGTAGAGAACTTTCTAGACGCTGCTGGAGGCGAATTCGAGCGGTGATATCTGGTTCTCCGACTCTGGGTAGTTCTAATTCTTCCAACCCTAAAGTCTGCCAACGCATTTGGTCTAAACCAGGAATTGAGGGTTGCCATTGCCAAGGATTACTGGTAGTAGTTTTGCGGCTTGGTGTTTCTGAGCGTGATTGCCGAGATTTCGGTGGCAATAGCAGTTGGCAAATAATATCTTGCTCAATTCCCTTGCCAGCATAAGCAAAACTGTGGAGCATGAAATCATTGTATGTCAATTGCTGCAAGCTTTCTGGTACATTCACCAGCAACATTTCTGTGGCAGTTGTCCCAATGTTAATCACAAGGGTGTTGCCAACAATGGGATGTTCGCTGGTTTTTGCTGGATGAGAACCTTGAGCATCGCTTAATTTTATTTGCTCACCGTTAGCAGCATCGAGTTCCGGGAGTAAACTAGCGATCGCTTCTTCGACAAAAAAGACTTGCTGTGGATGTTGAATGAGTTTGCTAGTGAGTAAAGCTTCCCGCACGTTAAAGCGGTATTGTTCCGAGCAGCTAGATGGACAGGTGCAAATTACACCAGCAATATTATTGATAATCTTGGGAAAATTTTGTTCGCTGATTCCAACAGCAGCAGCCATTAAACTAGGGGTAGTACAAGTTTTTTCGGATTTGAGGGTTAATAGTAGCTTAGAGAGCGATCGCACAACCCAAATCAAAGGCCCTGCGGAAAATTCATTTAATTGCAAAACAGGTTCCCATTTCTGTCGTTCACTCTTGTAGGGAATGGCTACTTGTAAATAGGGCTTCAACTGCGCCGAGTAGAGATTATTTGTCGTCGAATCTGCTGTTGCTCTCGGTGTTGCAGGAGTGGTAGCCGAGCGATCGGGCACTTTATCTTGGGCAACAGCCGCAGGTGCCGATTGCTCATGTGTTTCTACACTTTCGTTTTCACCGTGAGGGATAGAAGCTGTAGGCAGATAAACCTCTGTTGGTAAACGAAACGATTCCTGGAAGGAACTTGTTCCCGGCGGATTTTCTGCTGACCAATAGATAGGATGTACAACAAAAGTCGAGCGATTTAACAATGCGGCAGAAATTCCTGTTGTACCTAAATCAATTCCTAAATACCAGACTGATTCTAGAACATTGGGCGAAACTTCTGGATTATTTATGGAGTTGGAAATTGATGGTAAAGAACTTTCTTGAACAGGAGTTGTGACTTCCTTTTTTTTTTCAGTTTCTATTAGGGGAACTGCCAAACTGGGTAAAGCAGCAGTTGAGGTATTCTCTACTGCTTGAAGATTTTCAGAGGAAGTTGTGGGGATTGTGTCTTGAATGTTATCAAGTAGTTCCGAGAAAAGATCCAGGTTAGTAGCTGGCTGCAACTCAGAATTTAGCTGCTGATCAAAATTAGCCAAATCCCGATCTAATTGCTGCAACTGTTCTGCATCTAAAGAAATATCAGGTACGGCTGGAGCCTGGTTTGACTCAATAGAAAGCAAGTTTTCTTGGGGTGAAGCAGCGATGTAGTTATCTGAAGAAGGTTCTGGCTGATCATCGGGAATTAATGCTTCCGATGTGGCAATATCTTCTCTGCGATCGCCCGGCGTGTCGTAGACAGACACGAAGCTAACAGTAGGCTTTGGCAACTCAATTTCTGTTACTTCAGGAGTAACTGATGCTGTAATTGTGGTATCCTCCACAGAAGATGATACTTCCAGCAGTTGTTGCTCACTATCAGTATCAGGCAATAGGTCAGTTAGGGTATTAATTGTATCAACACTAGCTGGCTGAGTGTCGAGTTGCACCGGGAAACTGTCTGTTTGTGGGGTAGAGAAGCTAAGAGGCGAGTCTAGGTTAGTCTCCTCTTCAAAAAATAGTTCTTCCTGTGGTTCTGATGAATCTGTGGTTTCTCCTAAAGTCTCTTGGGTTGAAAGACTCGTCTCTGGTGTCACAACCGTAGAATCAACAGTTTGAGGAACAGGTAGAGCCTCAGCAATATTCAACGGTGATGGAGAGGCTGTAGAAGCAGATAAGTCATTTGTGGCAATATCGAGGGTTGAATTATTAACATCACCAACGCCAAATAAACTAGCGTAAAGTTGGTCTACTTCATCACCAATTAATGCAGAAATATCTTGCGATAATTCGGTCGTGGTTTCAGAAGATTCAGAAGAATCTAAACCAAGCTGCAACAGCACTGCATCTAAATCTTCTGTGAGGGTAGTCTCCTGTTCCTCAGAATTAAGAATGAGTGGAGATGAAGTTTCTGGCTGTATAAGCTCCAAAGATTGGGGCGTAACTTCAGCAGCGATCGCAGTTGGTTCAACTAATGATGCTGGTGAAGATAGTGTTTCAGATTCTCCCCTCAAGAAAGATGGCTGGGAACTAGGGGATTCTTGCTGCAAATGCTGGGTCAAATTATTGAGAAAGCTGGCCATCAGCTGTTCGCCTTGCATCCCCTTGCTATGCATTCTTGCTAATGCTTGCGACAGGGATTCGTAATAAGTATTAATGTTGCGCTGTAGTGCCTCAAAGACTACATTCACCGTCCCATCTAAGGATAATAGGCGTTGATCCAACTCCCTGGCTAGATGGGTTAACCGCTCCACACTGTCTGGTGATTCTAAAAAAGTTTGACTTGCAGAGTTTGTGTGATTAGGTGCTCTTGAAGAACTGGCGGAATTTTCCCCCGTCTGTCCTACCAGTGGCGTTAAAGTTGGCACAAGACGACTCATGAGTACCTGTAAAAACTCGGTAATCATCTGCTCCTGGTTTGTCAACTGTTGCGCTAGGGAGTAGTTTTGCAAACGTTTTTGTTCTAACTGTCGAATTTCCTGTATGAGAGTGGCTCGCTCTTGCAAAAGCGATTCTAATTCCGATCGCAACGGCTGAATCAATCTCGAAAATTCATTTTTTAATTGTCCGGCGCCAACACTATTCTGTTCTTGACTGGGTTCAATCTGCGGTAGTGGATACTGATTATAATCACGATCAATAAATTTTGTTAACAAAGGCGAACGCGATTCTTCAGAAGACTGATTTGGGATGCCGCTCTCTAATGCTTCTTTTTCTTGCAACTTCACCAAGAAGTCCCGAATTCTTTCTAAAACTTCTTTAGGCTCTTGCGCCTGACCAGAAAGAAATCTAGACAGGCGCTTGCCACCGCTGGCAAGCAAGTTGTCAATGTCTGCAATCAACTTTTGAATTTCATCTGCACTGGAAGTCACTTTTGTCACCTTACGTAGAAAATTATGTCAACTAATGTGACAATTACAAAAAAGGCAGGAGGCAGAAGGCAGGAGGTTAGGAGTATCAATTGAAACTAAAGTTTCACTCTTCTAAAGCCCAGTTTATAAAAAGAATGATACCGAGATGCACAGGGCGAGGTATAAAGCATCCTTATTTCAATCTCACGTTTTTAAACGTGGGTTCCTCCTGCCTCCTGCCTTGTCTACGACACGCTGCGCGAACGACCTCCTGCCTCCTGAATTTACAATCACCGTAATCCTGTGGGGATCTTGCTATACGCAGCATCAACCATAGGAAAAATTTTGAGTGGACAAAGCCACTACTTGAACTTGTGACTGTCATTATGTTATGGATTACTGGGAGTCGTGGCAATATTCAGTCAGCGTTTGTGGGAGAAGCTTAGTTTTGCAGGTCAAGTGGTTGCCTATTTTTGCAAATCGCTAAAATACCTGAGCAATAATTTACTCCCTTTAGTATCATTGATGTTGTTTGCCTATATTCTTAACTAATTAAGTTTGCAGTGCAGCTAGCCCCTAAGCAATACAACCGCCGGCTATAAACTACTTTTTGCAAAACTTTTGTCCTGTTTAAACTTATAGGTAAAGATTATTTAGAAAAACGTTTTTGTCGCTTTCTTATGTAGCATAGTTTAGTTTTCTCTTGGAAAGGGAGCTGTGCAATGATGGCTTAGGCTAAAAATGGCGCTCTTGTTTGTTGTGTGTATATAGCAGCTTCAATAAAAATGTGGTAATGGAAGACCGATATAGCTTGCAAGCACAGGCTAATCCCTGGATGATCACCTCCGCTCCCTTTTTTCAAGGGTTGCCAGAACCCGCTGTGGAATCAGCCCTTATCCATCTTGTCACCCGTACTCACCCAGCCAATCAGGTAATTCTGCTGGAAAATGACTGGGGCGGTTCTGTGTATTTTATTATGGATGGATGGGTAAAAATTCGCACCTACAATCTGGAAGGAAAAGAGGTAACACTGAATATTCTTGGCAAAGGGGAATTATTTGGTGAAATGGCGGCGTTAGATGAAGTACCTCGTTCCACAGATGTGATTACCTTAGCCCCGACGGTAATTGGCAGTATGCCTGCTCAGGATTTTGTCAAATTACTTCAAATAGAACCCTTGGCGGGAGTTAGATTGGCGCAACTCATGGCACGACGATTGCGGCAAGTAAATCGCCGATTGCGGTTGCGCGAATCTGATAGCCAGTCACGGGTAGCAGATACATTGCTATTTTTGGCAGAAGGACAGGGAAAAAAAGGGCAGACAGGAACCGAAATACCCAATTTACCTCATCGGGAATTGAGTAGTTTGAGCGGACTGGCGCGGGAAACAGTAACACGAGTGTTGACAAGGCTAGAAAAAAAAGGCTTGATTAAACGGGATCAAGATACTATTTGTATTCCCGATTTGTCAGCCTTAGAAAGAATGATAGTTTAACCGATCGCGCCCAAGATTCCTCAACTTCTCTACGAGACGCTACGCGAACAGCTAAGAAAAGTTGGCGATGAATGGGCGCTCTGGGACTGGGCACTGGGTACTGGGGAGAAATTATGAGTAAGATTTGGTTGGGCTATGAATCCCCATATAAATCTTCCCAATCCCCAGTAAAACCAGTCCCCATTGCCCCTAATCCCCAGTTTAAGAACTTGTCAGATATGAGTATTTTAGATTCTCTGCCAGATGAGCCGGAGAAAGATCCATCGCCTGAATCTCCAACTCCTCAGAATCATTGGTTAGACAAAGAACAGCAGTTAATGCCTCCTCAAATCAAGGCTGTTGCGCCCTTAAGGATGGTGGAAACGGCGTTTTTAGCCAGTACCGCTAGCCTAATTTGGTTTATTAATTTCTACTTTCCCTTGGGCCCTGTTTTGCGGATATTTTTTCCGGTGCCGATCGCTCTAGTTTATCTGCGTTGGGGCAAACGTGCAGCCTGGATGGCAGCACTCACTTCTGGGTTACTGCTGACAGTATTGATGGGGCCAGCCCGCAGTTTGCTGTTTGTCATGCCCTACGGGTTTATGGGCGTGCTTTTGGGAGCAACGTGGTATCGTCGTCGTGTTCCCTGGATTGTTTCTATCACCTTGGGTACGCTGTTGGGTACTTTGGGAGTTTTTTTTCGGCTGTGGTTGCTTTCTATATTGTCGGGTGAAGACCTGTGGATTTATGTGATTACCCAAGTGACTGAGTTCATTGAGTGGGTATTTTTGAAGCTGAGTTTGTTGGTGAGTCCCAGCGTATTTTTGATTCAAGTGGGAGCGATCGCTTTAATTCTACTCAACAACTTTATCTACCTTTTTGTGGTACACCTAGCAGCATGGTTCCTTTTTGACCGTCTGGGTAACCCCATTCCCCGCCCACCACGCTGGGTACAAGTCCTCATGGATTATGAGGTATAGTCATTTGTCATTTGTCATTTGTCATTAGTTTTTGGTTAAATGATGAGTCCTAACTAATCAGCAATGCCCAATGCCCAATGCCCAATTCCCAAATTCGTATTTATACCCAAAAAGAACAGGGTGAAGAATGGCTACGACGATATCGTGGCTGTCTACCCGTATTTGCTTGTGTTTTAGGATTTACTGAAACTGGTTTAATTCCGGGAATTTCGGCGGCTGGCCGCACTCCAGAGGATCGGAAATATACTGCTTGTGCAGATGCCGAATTTTTGTATTATGGCCCGGAACATAAAGCCCAATATCCCTTACCGCCATTAGCGGCTGGGGCTTCACCTGTGCTGATTTCTCGCGCTGTCTTTGAATCACTAAAGATACCAGTTCATTTATTTAATGCTGGTTTACCTCAGCCTCCTGCTGTGCCAGTAATTGATTTGGGTGGCGCTCCTGCTAAGTGTTTAAGTGGAGGTGCTGCGATGGAAATCACAACGGTACACCACTTGTTTGAACAAGGGCTACTTTGGGGAGAACGCCTTGCTGCCAATATCCAACAGGGGTATCTGATTGTCGGTGAATGTGTCGTTGGAGGCACTACAACTGCCCTGGCAATCTTAACTGGTTTAGGTATAGATGCTGCCGGAAAAGTTAACAGTAGCCACCCTGTTTGTAACCACGCACAAAAATTTGCATTAGTGCAAGCTGGGTTAGAGAAGATGAAGGGGAGCAGGGAGCAGGGAGCAGGGGGAGAAAATTTTACTTTGTCCTTATCTTCCCCTGTTAACCCGTTGGAACTTGTTGCTGCTGTGGGTGATCCCATGCAAGTGGTGGTAGCTGGGATGGCGATCGCAGCTAGTCGTAGTTGTGGTGTAATGCTTGCTGGTGGGACGCAAATGCTGGCGGTTTATGCGCTCATCAGTGCGATCGCTCAAGCTTACGCCTTATCATGGCAACCAGAAGCAGTAGTTGTGGGCACAACCCGCTGGGTAGCAGAAGACCCCACTGGCGCTACAGTTGACTTAGCCCTCAACTTAGGAAAAAGCAGCTTAACTCAGAGTGGAATAACCCCTCCTCTATTGGGAACTTATCTGAGCTTTGCTAATTCTCGTTATCCCCAACTGAGAGCTTATGAGCAGGGCTTTGTGAAAGAAGGTATGGGTGCTGGAGCCGCTTGTATAGCCGCCCATCTTAGCCAAGATTGGCAGCAACCTCAACTTTTGGCAGCTATTGAAGCCCAACTTGAACGACTAAGTACAGCATTTCATTAGGACTTCCAAATACAAAAATACTCAATTATTTCTGCTATTGAGAGCGATCGCACCCTAATAACCCCAATGCACCCTAATACTTGTCCGTTAAGGGAAAAAGGGGAAGGAAAAAACCTTTAACCTTTACCCTTTAACCTTTTCCCAAACCAAATTCTAAGTTTAAAATGCAAAACCCGAATAGTATTGCAATGCACTCAATCAGACGAGAGTGCAACCAGAGATAATTTGATTATTTATAAATATTCAAAAAATACTTCAGGTACTAATCTTAATTCTCCAGATTGAAAGCGAGAGATATCTATCCATAAAGCTCTATGCTTATGATTTTGTGATTCTGAAAAAATTAAACTTTCCAGTTGATAAAATTTTGAATCAGCAAAGTCACATTGATAAAGCTGAATAATTTCATGACCTTGCCTACCATTAAATGTAAACAAGTTCTCTATACAACCTAGATATTTAATATTCGTTAAGTCTGCCTGAATTTCCTCTTGAAACTCCCGTTTTAAAGCGTCGTGGCTGGTTTCACCAAATTCAACCCCACCGCCCAAAGCACGATAAAATGTTTCTTGCTTGACGGGATCGTAGCCTTCAGAAAGAAATATGCGTTCGCCATCCCGAATTAGTCCCAAGGCTATTACCCGAATTTCGCCTGATTTATTCATTTTTGTAACTAATTATCGTAAATAGACTGAGGACGACTTTCGCTATCCTCAATCGGCCAATCTGGATTTTCGCCGCCGATGTACAATTCTTGAATAGTGACATATTCCTGACTTAGCTGAGTGAGGGCATTGATTAAAATATCTAGAGCGATCGCATCACTGGTTCCTAAGTCAAACCAACAACGCCCCCACTGGCCCTCATATTCAAACTCACCGATATTATGCATCAGTGCTAGCAGACTTTTGTCATATCCTTGTTCATCATAATTCATGTAGCTGATATCGAGTCCAGTGTCCTGCACCTGAAGATTCTCGGCATTAAATGCACCCAATTTACCTAGATAAAACCAGGAATTGAAAACTTCTTCTACATATTGCTTTTCACGCGCAGAAGGATTTGTGCTGAATTTTAGCCAAATCCACATATCAAAAGGATTAATTTCGCGGAACTGAATCTCCATTTTGGTCTAATATCTCAATTACTCTTCTGGAAATAAGCATATCAAAGTAAGGAGTGGGGAATGGGGAATGGGGAATTGGGAATGGCAGTTAAGGACTCTTCAAGCTAACAGCACTGCTGCGTTCACGCTCAATTTGTTTAACTAAATCACCTGGGAGTTGAGATTTTTTAGTCAATGCTTTGTCAAAATTAGCGATCGCTTCTTGGATCATCTGTTGGCTTTTTTCTTTTCGCCCCAATTGTTTAAGGATTTGGGCTTTGAGATAATAAATTTCTGGGTTATCGGATGTGGTTTTAATCGCTCGGTTAACATACTCTAGTGCCTGTGGATACCGTTTTAAATCTCGGTAAGCAAGGGCAACACCCCGATCCACTAGATACTGAGGAGCAGCATTTTGTTCTAAACGTCTAATTGCCTGATCTGGGCTAGCAAAAGGCAAATTAACCGCTAACAGTAAATCCATATAGCCTTTGATTAAATTCAGTTCTGGATCGTTGGCAGAAATTGCTTCGGCTTTGTCTAAATATTCATAAACTTGTCGCAACCGACTAAAAGCTTGCGGTACACCATTTACAGTACCTTCACGGGTGAGAACTACTGCACCCTCTAAAAAATGACCTACAGCAGTGTATAAATTACCACGCAATGGATCGCTAGAAATCAGTTTTTGTCCGTTTTCTAGAGTTTTCTGACTATAAGTGCCTAGTTTAGCCCAATCTTTATTTCCGTATGCTAAAGATGCTTTCATCGCATAAGCTAGAGGTTCATTTGGCTCTTTGGATACTGCTTGTTCCAGATAACGCTCTGCGGCCGGATAGTTGCCCTGTTGGAAAATCGCTTTAAAAGCTGCTTCTGTTTGGTCGCCAATTTGATGAGGTTCGCGATCGCGAAACGGATCGCCAGCCAGGGAGGAATTTACCCCCAAATTAAGTGCGATTGCCCAAGGGGCAACGCCAAAGGCGATCGCAGCAGCAAAAGCAGTCTGAGTAAGGGTAGTGAATTTAGCAGACACTACTAATTGAGGCAAAGAAAACCTTTTAGTCATTTTAACCCTTAGAATAATTGCGGTTGAAATAGTTGTATGTGTTACTTAGAATGCAAAAAATGGTTAATTTTAACTTGCCTCTGCTTCAAGCAAAATTTTTTATATAGAGGTTGACTTTAGTCATTTTTCCATGTTTCCAGGCTGGTTATGGCCATTGTTTAAGGGTGAGTCTGCCACAATGGAGAAAAATGTGGATAATTTTTGCTGCTAGATTAAAATGTTAATCCTTTCTTTGAATTTTTCAGATGCTCTCAGTGTAGCTAATCAGTAATTTGCTGACTTTTTGGTAATCTTAACAAATGCTCTATCTCCGAAATCTAATTTATCACCCTACAGCGTGTCCAACAGCGATTCTCAAATCGATCAACTTGGAATTAGCACCCCAGCAGCTAGGTCTGATTATTGGCCCGAGTGGTTCGGGAAAAAGTACCTTACTAGAGATTTTGTCGGGACTAGCTGAACCCACTAGTGGCGGACTATTCTGGCGGGAACAAGAACTGATGCCCGAACAGCTACAACAATTGGCTGGGTTGGTATTTCAGTTTCCAGAGCGGCACTTTTGCGGTGGTTCAATTTTAGAAGAATTGCGTTTAGGACATCCTGAATTAGGGTCAGAACGAGTCAGACAGGCACTAAGTGAGGTGGGATTAGAGCATTTATCGCTTTCCGCCGCTCCCCATGCTTTGAGTGGTGGTCAGCAACGACGTTTAGCTTTAGCAGTGCAATTGATTCGCCAGCCAAACTTACTGTTATTGGATGAACCCACAGCAGGATTAGATTGGTCAATGCGTCGGCAACTGGTAAATTTATTAGCGAAACTGAAACAAGATTGGACACTGTTGATAGTGACACACGATCCTGGGGATTTGTTAGCGATCGCAGATCGTTGTTGGACACTCAACCACGGCGAACTACAATCAGTAGACCCAAAGACACTAGAATCCAAAGTTAAAGAACCTCTACCATCCGTATAAGAAAAGAGCAGGGGAAGCAGGGGAAGCAGGGGGGCAGGGGAGCAGGGGAGTAGGGGAGCAGGGGAGTAGGGGAGCAGAGGAGCAGAGGAGAATAATAATTCCTGACAAATGACCAATGACAAATGACAAATGACAAATGACAAATGACAAATTGCCTGAGATGGCAGAAATCTGGCAGCAAACTCTCAATTGGCAGCCAACTGTCGAACAGCAGGAACAATTCCAAAAACTTTATGAGTTAATCCTAGAAGGTAATCGCCAACTAAATTTAACTCGGATTACTGACCCCCAAGAGTTTTGGGAAAAACATCTCTGGGATTCTCTACGAGGAATTGCACCCCTGTTATCAGCAAATTTATCCCCTGCTTCCCCTGCTCTCATCGATATTGGTACAGGCGCGGGTTTTCCGGGTATTCCAGTGGCAATTACTGTACCTAATTGCACCATTACTCTTCTGGATTCCACACGGAAAAAAATTAATTTTCTCGACAATATATTAACTGAACTTACCCTTACCAATGCCAAAACTCTTGTTGGTAGGGCTGAAGAAATCGGTCAGCATCCCCAGCATCGACTAGCTTACGATATTGCATTGATCCGTGCTGTAGGGGCAGCCTCCGTCTGTGCAGAATATACTTTACCACTGCTCAAACAGGGAGGTTTAGCCATAATTTATCGCGGTAATTGGATAGAGGACGAAACAACTGCTTTGCAGAATGCTGTGAAGCAGTTGGGTGGCGTCATTGAATCAATCGAACAATTTACAACACCCCTGAGTCACAGCATCCGGCACTGCGTGTATTTGCGTAAGGTAGCTACCACACCAGTTCAGTTTCCCCGTGCTATTGGTGTACCTACTCAAAAACCCCTTTAATTAATTCGTAATTCGTAATTCGTAATTATAAAGGGTACAAGTGTCTACTCATTGTAATTACGAATTACTTTGACAGGAACGGAAGATCAACTTTTATTTATTTCCTTGTCCCAATGTTTAAGCAAATTTACTTGCTGCTGCAAATCGCTTGTTAATCTCATCCCAATTAATCACGTTCCACCAAGCATCTAAATAATCGGCACGGCGATTTTGGTAATTGAGATAATATGCATGTTCCCATACATCATTACCGAGGATGGGATATTTACCTTCACTTAAGGGACTATCTTGGTTAGCTGTAGTTGTGACTTCCAGCTTGCCATCTTTGTTACGCACTAGCCAAACCCAACCACTACCAAAACGACCAGCACCAGCTTCGTTAAACTGTTTTTTAAAAGCTGCAAAACTGCCAAAATTTTGATTAATCGCGGAGGCAATATTTCCTGTTGGTTCTCCCCCGCCTTTGGGCTTCATAATTTCCCAGAACATTGAGTGGTTGACATGACCACCACCATTATTGCGTACTGTTCTGCGAATATCTTGTGGTACACTGTCAAGTTTTTGCAACAGTTCTTCAACACTTTTGCCTTTGAGTTCTGGGTGTTTTTCTAACGCTGCATTCAGGTTTTTCACATAAGTTGCATGGTGTTTATCATGATGAAACTGCATCGTTTTGCCATCAATGTGTGGTTCCAGTGCTTCGTAGGCGTAAGCTAAAGGTGGTAGTTGGATAGCCCCTGTTGTATTTGGTGTTGTATTTGGTGTTGTGTTGGGAGTTGCAGTGTTTCCTTGGTCAGGAGATTTCTCTGCCAATGCACAAGCCTCTAATGTAAAAGCACCCGCACCTGCTGTGAGTAAAAACAAGAAATGGCGTCGATTAATAGTCATATAAGTTTTTGCAGCGAATCCATTAAGTCTCTATTGCAGTTTTTATTTTCTTAGATTCTGGCTACAAAAATTTGGAAATTTGCGATTATTACTGGCAGTTTAATAAACTTTTTTAGATTGCACAATATTTGGCGTGTGCCTGTTCGGTGCTACAAGAATCCGCGAAGCCTGTACCCTGCTTACTGAAGACATTTACACAACCAAGGGTATCGTTAGACTACGGCTGATTATTAAGAAGTCAAACACTAAAAGGAAGCTAGCTACTCGATCAATCCCAGTGCTTGAAGACTTGCGGCGGTTACGGTCTAATTCATCAATAACGCACTGAAAAAGTTTGTTCAACAGTTAGATTTAAATCTGGAAATGTTGGCGACTCTATACGGTCGTCTCCTCTAAACTGTTTACCACGATATTCACCCTCATCACTTAAAGAGTAAATTGTGATTGTTGGCTGTTTGGGGTCGCCTATCAATTCTTTGCTACCCAAAGCAGCATAATCCACAATCCAATATTCTTGAATACCCATTTCTTCATAGTCAGCAAACTTTTTATGATAATCATCTCTCCAGTTAGTACTGACGACTTCAATTACTAATGGAATTGAATCTGGTTTACTAAGAATAGATTGTTTCTCCCATAATGGTTCATTACCCAAGTTAGAAAAATTCATTAATAAAACATCAGGATAGTACCCTGACATTTTATTTTCTGGCTTCACTGTGGCGGTTTTAGGTATACCGTAATTAAGTTTAAGACGAAGACACTCATACCCTAAGATCATTGTTAAAAATGCTACTATTTGCTCGTGTTTCCCTGACGGTGGCGGCATTTGAATAATATCTCCATCGTGTAATTCATAACGAATGTTTTCCGGTTGTGTTTCTAAAAACTCTAAATATTCATCAAATGTAAATAGTTTTTGTAATGATTGAATCATTATTTCATCCTGATTATGGATATAAACACTTCTCACTGCTGTAACCTGAAAATTAAGAGTTAACGGGGTGTAGCGGCCAAAGGTGAAAGTAAATCGGCATGGACGCGCCAAGATTCTTACTCAGCAAGAGATACAGCAAGTTTTCGCTATTGGGTTAACAAATGACCGCGATCCGCAAGGTCAGAGTTACGGTCAAAAATTGGATTAACGGCAGTGTGGTGATGATTTTTGCGATCGCTAACCTATCCCTCGCCACCAATTACAGGGATTGCCTCTACACCCCGTCACAGCGATCGCACACAAAACAATTATATTTTACACTCCTAAGCGCTTATAATATTCTATCCCCAGTTTTGGGATCAAATACAAATAAGTAATCTAAATCGAGCTGTAGAGAAAGCCGATCGCGTGGACGCAGACGCACATCCCCACCTACCTGAATATTTAAGACTACCGCCGAACCAGGTAAACCAGCACGAATCAATGTTTCCCTTCCCAGAGGTTCCACCAGTTTAACTTCAACCGATAACAGTCCTGAATTTTGAGTCCTGTTAGCGGTAGCGGGGCGTTCAGCCCCCTCTGCGTTCGTGTTAATTTTTATATGCTCTGGACGAATCCCCAAATCAAAACTGTGTCCCTGACGCAAATGTAATTTTTCTTTCACATCTGCTGGAATTTCTAATAATTGTCCACTCACATCAAAACCGTTATTTTCATAGATTGCAGGCAAAATATTCATTGGTGGATTGCCTAAAAAACTTGCCACCATCTGATTAGCAGGACTTGCATAAATAGTCTGAGGATCGCCAATTTGTTGAATTCGCCCTCGATTTAGCACGACGATTTTATCAGCCAAAGTCATCGCTTCAACTTGATCGTGGGTGACGTAAATTGTTGTAATGCCTAATTCTTGGTGTAACTGTTTCAATTCTGCCCTGGTATCATCGCGCAATTGGGCATCTAAATTAGATAAGGGTTCATCAAGTAAAAATACTTGTGGTTCACGAGCGATCGCTCTCCCTAATGCTACCCGTTGTTGCTGTCCCCCAGAAAGTTGTTTGGGCTTGCGATCCAGCAGGTGATCCAGAGAAAGCGATCGCGCCACATTCATCACTCGTTCTTGAATGATTTTTCGGTCAACCTTCCGCATTTGCAAGCCAAAAGCGATGTTCTCCGCCACACTCATGTGAGGATAGAGAGCGTAGTTTTGGAACACCATCGCTACATCCCGTTGTCTGGCTGGGATATTGTTTACCAAGCGATCGCCAATAAAGAGTTTACCTGATGTAGCGGTTTCTAAACCAGCGATCGTTCGCAAAATTGTAGACTTACCACAACCTGATGGCCCGACTAAAACCCAAAATTCGCCATCAGGAATTTCAAAGGTAATATCCTCAATAGCGGTGACATTATTGAATCTACGCTTAATATCTTCTAGACGAACATTTGCCATGATCTGATTAAAGTTAATAGTTAGGAGTTAGGAGTTAGGGATTTTAAGTTTTGAGTTTTAAGTTTTAAATTAAAAACCTCTTCAACTCATAACTAATAACTTCTAACTCATAACTGTGTCCAAGCAGGGTGAGAGAGTAAAGAAGCAAAGACTCGTACTCCCCGAAGTTGATTAGAGAGGGGTAAGTGACCTTTAGGCGCACTCAAATCCCAGGTAAACTCGTTAGGGTATCTCGTCCACGTATTACCTGCTTTCCAGCCAATTTTCGGCCAGAAATTCTCCCAATTTTTACCCAAACTTAACCAGATTTCTCGCTGCACTGAAAAGCCAAATTTACCTTCGGAGTGGACTAACCAGAGGTTGTTAATGGTTTGCAAGTCAATAGCCGAGGTATTTTCTACCTCAGTAAAATACAACCATTTTCGTTGTACAGCTGTTGGCCCTGATAGTTCACACATTTTTTCGATGGTGACGCGATCAGCTGCTTGGAAGTCTTGAACAGCAAGTAGCTGTTGCAAAGAATTGTAGTTAATCCCGCACTCTGATTTTAGAGGTACAATTCCCTCAGGAAAACAAGAGCGCAGAAATTCTTTGGCTTGAGGTGCATCAGAGTTGTAGAGGACTTGGTAAGCTTTGCCATCAATCCAATTCGCTGGGTTCTCACGTCGTTTCAGTAAAAATTCCATCAACACGTCTAATCCCTCATTACCCAACTCAGCTAATTGTGGGATTATCTGCTGTTGGACTTTTTCAGACCCAGCGATTAACGGTCGTCGGAGGGAGTCGATGTCATTTGCAGGGCCTGATAAAATCATTGGGTCTGTCATGCCATTCTTGTGTTAACGGTCAGTGAAAGAGCGGTAAGCTATCGGGCATTCTCTAAAGTGAAGCACTGATAGCGAAAAGTAGTTTACTATTTTTGATCGTACAAAATTGCGATCGCTTCACTGAATCCCACACTAAATCCCCAAATAATGTACAAGGGGAATAGGGGGAAAATCTGGAGACTAGGGACTGGGAACTGGGAACTGGGGACTAGGGAATGGGTACTACGACTGAGGGGACATGGAGGACAAGGGTGAATTATTGAAAAAATCACCTCGTGTCTCTTCCCAATCCCCAGTACCCAATACCCAATCCCCAGTACCCAAAATACAAGCCTCCCACATAAGGTTTTTTAACTAGCAGCGTATCGATTAGGAGTGTGTGAACGATGTACGAAAAGATTACCCCCCCCGCAGCCGGAGCAAAAATCACCTTCAAAAATGGTGAACCAATCGTACCGGACAATCCAATTATCCCCTTTATTCGCGGCGACGGCACAGGTATAGACATCTGGCCTGCTACCCAAAAAGTTCTCGATGCTGCGGTAGCTAAAGCATATAAGGGTCAGCGTCAAATTAGCTGGTTTAAGGTTTACGCTGGAGACGAAGCTTGTGATTTATACGGTACTTATCAGTATTTACCTCAAGACACTCTCACAGCAATTGAAGAATATGGTGTAGCTATTAAAGGGCCTTTGACTACTCCCATTGGCGGGGGAATTCGTTCTTTAAATGTGGCGCTGCGACAAATTTTTGACTTGTATGCTTGCGTGCGTCCTTGCCGTTACTATGCAGGTACGCCCTCACCCCACAAAAATCCCGAAAAGCTGGATGTAATTGTTTATCGGGAAAATACAGAAGATATTTATTTAGGCATTGAGTGGCGACAAGGTAGCGAAATCGGCGATCGCTTAATTAAAATTCTCAATGAAGAATTAATCCCCGCCACCCCAGAACATGGGAAAAAACGCATTCCTCTTGATTCTGGTATTGGCATCAAACCCATCAGTAAAACTGGTTCCCAGCGTCTAGTCAGACGTGCCATCAAACACGCCTTATTGTTGCCCAAAAACAAGCAACAGGTGACTTTGGTGCATAAGGGCAACATCATGAAGTACACCGAAGGCGCTTTCCGTGATTGGGGTTATGAACTAGCAACTAGTGAATTTCGCCAAGAAACTGTCACTGAACAGGAATCTTGGATTTTGAGTAACAAGGAAAAAAATCCCAATCTTTCCTTGGAAGAAAACGCCCGCCAGATTGAGCCTGGGTTTGATAATCTTACCCCAGACAAGAAAGCGCAAGTTGTCAAGGAAGTTGAAACTGTTCTTAACACAATTTGGGCAACCCACGGCGATGGCAAATGGAAAGAGAAAGTTTTGGTAAATGACCGGATTGCTGACAGTATTTTTCAACAAATCCAAACCAGACCGGATGAGTATTCAATTTTGGCGACGATGAACTTGAACGGCGATTACTTGTCTGATGCTGCTGCTGCCATTGTTGGTGGATTAGGAATGGGGCCAGGAGCAAATATTGGCGATTCTAGTGCCATATTTGAGGCTACCCACGGCACCGCACCCAAACACGCCGGCTTAGATCGGATTAACCCTGGTTCAGTGATTTTGTCTGGTGTGATGATGCTGGAATTTATGGGTTGGCAAGAAGCCGCAGACCTAGTTAAGAAAGGTTTAAGTGATGCGATCGCGAGTAGTCAAGTCACCTACGATTTAGCTCGATTGCTTGAACCGCCAGTTGAACCCTTAAAATGTTCTGAATTTGCCGACGCAATTATTCAACATTTTGGTTAAGTACACTGATGCCAGTTAACTGTTTTACAAACAGGCTGGCAATCTTCCGAACACGCAACATTTGTCCATAAATTAGCGCCTTTTGCGTGAGGCGATCGCTTCTTGATTTGGCAAAATAGTTAGGAGTGCGATCGCCTTTTTCAAAGCATTTGGGATACAAAGCTACCAAAGCCTCTAGTCTTGGGGTAGCGCACCGTACAACAGTATGAGTAAGCATAGGACATATTGATAGTAACTATGGCGTAAACTTTTTCAACATAGATACACGACACTAGTTATAATTTCCTATAAGTTGAAAAAACTCTTAAGATTTAGCGTAATTATTGCGCTTCTCTCAGACCGACTAGCTGACAACCACATTAGGAGGACTATCTATGGCGCTTGTACCACTGCGGCTGCTGTTGGATCACGCAGCTGAAAACGGTTACGGCATCCCAGCTTTCAACGTTAACAATTTGGAGCAGATTCAGGCAATCCTGAAGGCTGCTGTCGAGACAGATAGCCCCGTAATTTTGCAAGCTTCACGCGGCGCTCGTGCTTATGCTGGAGAAAACTTTCTCCGCCACCTGATTTTGGCTGCGGTAGAAACCTATCCTCACATTCCCATTGTCATGCACCAAGATCATGGCAATGCTCCTGCTACCTGCTACTCAGCAATTAAGAACAACTTCACCAGCGTGATGATGGATGGTTCTTTAGAAGCTGATGCGAAAACACCCGCTAGCTTCGAGTACAACGTCAATGTTACCCGCGAAGTTGTAAATGTAGCTCATGCTTTGGGCGTCAGCGTTGAAGGTGAACTCGGTTGTTTGGGTTCTCTAGAAACTGGTGCTGGTGAAGCTGAAGATGGTCACGGGTTTGAGGGTACACTCGACCACTCACAACTTCTAACCGACCCCGATGAAGCTGTTGAATTCGTAGAAGCAACCCAAGTAGATGCTTTGGCTGTTGCCATCGGCACAAGCCACGGTGCTTACAAGTTTACCCGCAAGCCGACTGGGGAAATTTTGGCAATCAGCCGCATTGAAGAAATTCACCGCCGTTTGCCCAACACCCACTTGGTAATGCACGGTTCTTCTTCTGTACCTGAAGATTTGCTTGCACTGATTAACCAGTATGGTGGTGCAATTCCTGAAACCTACGGTGTACCTGTAGAAGAAATCCAAAAAGGTATTAAGAGTGGTGTACGTAAAGTAAACATCGACACCGATAACCGTTTGGCTATTACTGCTGCTGTACGTGAAGCTTTGGCTAAAAAACCAGAGGAATTTGACCCCCGTCACTTCCTCAAGCCTTCTATCACATATATGCAGAAGGTTTGTGCTGAACGCTATCAGCAATTTGGCACAGCTGGCAACGCCAGCAAGATTAAGCAAATTTCTTTGGAAGATTTTGCTGCTAAGTATGCTAAGGGTGAACTTAACGTTGTTACCAAAGCTGCTGCTAAAGTTTAATTTTGACAACTAAATAAATAGGAGCATAGCAAAACTATGCCCCTAAAAAACTGAGATTTTTAATGTTGTCAGAAACCGGGTAAACACCCGGTTTTTTGTTTTATTCATCAAGGATTAGGAATAAGGCATGGGGCATTGAAAAGAGGCAGAGGGACGGGGCTTTCAAGGGTAGGTATTTAAAAATCAGGCAGTAGAGAGGGTGATTTGAGAGACATGGAGTTGTGGAGTCAAGGAAGGCCAAGGTTCAGGGAAAAAGCTACCTTGAGGTAGGGGAAGACGATTAAGAACGGCAGCCTTAATCACTAAAAATCCACGACGGAAACATGAGAGACAACGATGGAAGACACTATTTTTCAAATTGCGTCGTGCAACGTGGGTTTGTGGTAATTCGTCTAAACTACTAATAGGCAAATTGGCATCAATAGCACCTCCAACACTAACCTGCCATAAAGTAGCGATTGCGATCGCTAACCAATGTCTCTCGGCTCGTTTGGTATCTGTCATTTTAGTTTGATGCCAAGCAAAACCACCTCTTTTACCGTCTTTAAATAGACATTCAATCCAAGAGCGCATCGAATACCAACAAGCATCCGCAACTTCGGGTTGTAAATCGGTGAGAATTAACCAAGGTTCGGCATAGCCCTCGTCATGACGGGCTAACAATGTACATTCAATCGGGTTACTTTTGAAACAAGTTACCAATGACTCAAATGACTGACCAACTTCTCGAACAAGAGTATTTAGAGGTAGCCAAGAAACAGTACCTTTAATTTGAAACTGCCCCTGAAGGTTAATCCGCATAAAAGGATGCCAACCACAGTTCAAGATTTGTTGATACAACCACTCAGCATAAAGCCCTCTATCTGTGGTGACAATTACAAACCAATCTGGTGGTACAGTTTTGTCTATATGGCGAAATAATTCTTCCCAGTGAGGTTTCCAACTTCCAGGAATGGTAGCTTCAACTATTTTCCAGGCAATTGGAATTCCACAGCCACGGTAAACAATGCTAATTGCTAATACAGTAAAGCGATCGCTTAAAGTTGAAGCATCTGCTGCCAATGCTAGACGTTTTTCACCTTTAGGCCAAAGACTTAGAATCCAAGATAGTAGTGGACTAAAACAAGATGTCACATCCAATGAAGTTCGACCAGTTTTTGTTTTATCTTCTGCGTCTCGATACCATTCCCGCAGTTGCTGACGTATAGTATTCTCCTTTTTACCCAGTAGTTCTGCTAAAAATACTGAAACCGTTGTCAGTCCACTTGATTGGGTCATTACTATCCCAAAAGTCCACATTGCCAGTACAACAGCTTGAGGTTTTGTGAGATTTGGCATTTTTTCAATTACTTTTCTAGTCCATTCTCTTAATTCCTCGCTTTTTCCTACTTGCATTCACCCTCCTGCACCCGTAGTAATTCTGCTGATAAAAGCTAGATAGTATTTTACCTGCAAAAATACGCCTTTATTAAATACCTACCCTTGAAAGGAGGGACGGGGGGGGCTGAGGAGAGGAATTTTCACCCTGCTCCCTGCTCCCTACTCCCTTGCTTCTTCCCCATTCCCCATTCCCCATTCCCCATTCCCCATTCCCCATTCCCCATTCCCCATTCCCCATTCCCCAATCCCTAAAACACCCGATGCTGCAAAGAGGGCATTTGACGGCGGACTTGTTCGAGCCTAGTAGGCTTGATTTCTGCGATCGCAATTCCCGGCTTTTCCCCAGCATCGGCTAAAATTACACCCCAAGGGTCAATAATAACGGCATGTCCGTGGGTTAGACGGCGGCTGTAATTGTTACCTGTTTGGGCAGGAGCAATGACGTAGGCGGTATTTTCGATGGCTCTGGCTTGTAGTAATACTTGCCAGTGGTCTTTGCCAGTAAAGGCGGTAAAAGCGGCGGGAATAAAGATAACATCAGCTCCCTTATCTGCCAGGTGACGATACAGTTCAGGGAAGCGGACATCATAACAAATAGAAAGTCCTAGATTACCGAGTTTTTCTGAGAAATAGACGGGGGGGAGTTGCGTACCAGCTACAACCGTGCTGGATTCGCGATAAGTGTTACCGTCGGGGACATCAACATCAAATAGGTGTACTTTGTAGTAGCGGGCAAGTTCTTGACCGTTTGGGTCAATGAGTAGAGTTGTGTTATAAACTTTTCCTGTATTGTCTACGGGAAGTGGAAAGCTGCCGCCCAAGATCGTAATTTGAAAGCGTTGAGCCATTTTTTTGAGAAATTTTTCACTTTCAAGAGCGATCGCATCCCCTTGTGCGAGTTTATCTTTTTCTTCTCCCATATAGGAAAAGTTTTCTGGCAAACCCACCAATTCAGCACCTTGACGCACGGCAAGCTCTATTAATTCTTCTGCCTGTGCCAAATTTTTCTGTAGATCGGGCACACTGGTCAATTGAATAGCGGCGGCTAAATAAGACTTCATAGATTCAACAACGAACAGTTGATTTATGGAAGATAGATTATCAAAATATATCGTTACTTCAACATTTGTGGAACTTAATTAGAAATACATCAGCTAAGATTTTCTTCTAAGAGACTTGTTTTATTGTTGCTCTTAATCTTCCTCTGGGTTCTAACAAACTAACTAAGATCGCAATTAGGTTGTGATCAAACCCTGATAAAAGCTGTCTGGTATGAAAATTTCTGTATTTACATAGCAACTAATACCAATCTGGACTGGTGTGAATTTTTATGTTTTCAAATTGGTATAAATTTAGTTATTGAAAGCTACGGGAAACTCCATCCCTTTGTGGAAAGGGATAATCGCCCCGTCGCTTGGACATTGGGCATTGGTAACATAACATCATTCCCCATGCCCCATGCTCCATTCTCTAATGAGTTGTTTTTGAGGTAGAAAATTCCTAAATATCTTATCAAACTGTATACAAATGTAAACAAGTTTGAAAAACGATAAATTACGCCTCTCAAACTTGTTTATAAAAATTAACCTCAAGTTAGAAGAACATGGATAACTCAAAAGGATTTTATTGCCTATTGAGTTTCAAAGATACTTTTCAAGAGTGGAAGCTAATGTAGTTTTAGGCACGGCGCCAACCACCATATCGACTTTTTGTCCACCCTTAAAAATCATTAATGTAGGAATGCTGCGGATGCCGTACTGACTAGCAACATTAGGATTTTCATCAGTATTGACTTTTACGACCTTTATTTGACCTTTGTACTGTTCGGAGATTTCATCGACAACAGGAGCTACCATACGGCATGGTCCGCACCAGGGTGCCCAAAAGTCAACTAAAACGGGTACATCGCTATCGAGTACTTCTTGCTTGAAACTAGAATCGGTAACTTGTGCGGCTGTTGACATGCCTAAAACCTTCGCCAATAATATCTGAGCTTGGTGAAAATTCTACCATAGCAAAAACCTCAGCTTGGGAGTGCGAGGATGTACATTTGCAAAGAAGCTCTAGAATTTATTTACAAACATAAGGAACCGCCCGAACAGTAGTCCGGGCGGAGTGTGGTGTGAGGAGTGAACGGAAACATTCGTCTCCGCTATCTCTATTGTAGGTGACATATCGGATTTTTCCAGCAATTGTTTAGGGGGCTGGAAAATTTATTTAAGGATTCAGGAGTAATGAGTGGCGTTTAAGTGTAAGTATTTAATCATCACGCAGTAGAGAGGGTGATTTGAGAGACATTCAGTTGTGGAGTGAAGCCTAATGGGAATATGGGCATAATTATAGAAGCACCACCACTCACTTGCCAAAGCGATCGCCATAGCACACAGATACATTTCGGCACATTTTGGGTGAATGATCTGGGTTTTATGCCAATAAAAACTGCCTTGTTGCTATCTTTCGACACATAACATAAGTATTTTACCTACTTTTATCTTATGCCTTTCTTAAAGACTTACCCTTGAAAGCTATTACCCATTCCCAAAAATTTTGTATCTTTTAAGTACCAAGTTCGCTGGATTGTCAAGTATTTTGTTTAAATTAGGAATACATGCTTGGTCTGTACAGTTGTAGCCTGTGTTAGATTGAGCATACTGACTATAAATTTTCCCTCTGACGCAACTGTCATTATGGTGATTACAAAAAGTAGGCTTGTTTTGGGTGCTACGGCAGTGACACTCTCCACGATCGCTGTTACTAGCCTTGGCATTCATTCGCGAGGTCAGGCTTTATTTAAAGCAAGTCCCAAAGAATTGGTAGATGAAGTTTGGCAAATTGTTCAGCGCCAATATGTAGACGGTACTTTTAATCAGGTAGATTGGCAGGCTGTTCGTAAGGAGTACTTGAGCAAGTCCTACAGTAATCCCCAGGAAGCGTATAAGTCCATTCGGGAAATGCTGAAAAAGCTAGAAGATCCATATACCCGGTTTATGGACCCACAGGAATTCAAGAATATGCAAGTGGATACCTCTGGGGAACTTACAGGGATTGGGATCACGATCAGTCAAGATGAAAAAACAAAGCAGTTGGTTGTAATTGCGCCAATCGAAGATACGCCAGCTTTTAAAGCTGGTGTTTTAGCGAAAGATGTCATCCTCCAAATCGATGGCAAAAGCACCAAGGGAATGGATACTAATCAAGCAGTATCCTTGATTAGAGGTGAAGCAGGAACGCAAGTCAGCTTAACTATTCAGCGCAATGGTCAGACAAGAAAGTTTGACATCAAACGAGCGCGAATTGAAATCCATCCGGTTAAATATTCTCAAAAGAAAACTCCAGCCGGGAATCTTGGTTATATTCGCTTAAACCAGTTCAGCGCTGGTGCTAGTAAAGAAATGCAAAGCGCTATCAAAGATTTAGAAAGCAAACGGGTAGCTGGATATATCCTTGACCTACGTGGTAATCCAGGCGGCTTACTTTACTCCAGTATAGATATTGCCCGGATGTGGTTGAATAAAGGCACAATTGTTTCTACCATTGACCGCAAAGGTGAACGAGAGCGAGAAGTCGCAAACGGACGTGCTTTGACAAATAAACCGTTGGTGATATTAGTGGATAAAGGTTCAGCCAGTGCCAGCGAAATCCTGTCAGGAGCGTTGCAGGATAACAAACGTGCAACTTTGGTGGGTACTCAAACCTTTGGGAAGGGATTAGTGCAATCAGTACGTCCACTAGAAGATGGCTCAGGATTAGCGGTGACAATTGCCAAATACCACACGCCCAATGATAGAGATATTAATAAGCATGGTATTGATCCAGATGTGAAGGTGGATTTGACCGATGCCCAGCGACAAGATTTGTGGCTCAACGAACGTGACAAACTTGCTACTTTAGCAGACCCTCAATTCGCTAAAGCAGTGGAAGTGATAGGTAAAAAAATTGCTGTTAAGGGCACAACCACAGCAGAAAAATGAAGAGGCAGGAATAAAGTTAGGAGTGAATAGTGAGGAGTTAAGAATAAAGACTGTCATTGTCAACTCAAAACTTCTAACTCAAAACTCCTAACTTAAACTGGTTGGCACTTCCCAGCCCGAATAAGTCCGACACGCCGAGCGATCGCTTCTTCTTGCGAATTCAGAGGCCCCCACTGTTCTATAATCTCTAAATTATCATCGTCAATTTGGTCGCTGGCGATGATTTCGCAGTTACCACCAGAGCGCTTGACAATATACCAAGTTTGTAAATTATTCATATTTTAAATCCAGCCACCCACGTATAAAAATTAGAAAGTTATAGAAGGATGAAATTCTCTATTTCACCCTTTAGCTAAAGTTTAATACCTCCGCTCTTTTGGCTCAAACATGGTAATTGCCACCGGACGATATTGAATATCAATTCCCGCTGGTGAATAGTAAGCCATTGTGTGTTTCAGGAAGTTTGTATCATCTCGCTGAGAATAATCTTCGCGGAAATGAGCGCCCCGACTTTCCTGGCGATTTAAAGCTGATGCCAAAATAGTTTGTCCCACTACCATCAAGCTTCGCAATTCCAAAGCTTCCACGAGTTCGGTATTCCAGCAACTACCTTTGTCATCTAAATAAATTTGCGGATATTGCTGTTGTATTTCTTCTAATTTGTGCAACCCTTCACTCATTAATGCCTCAGTGCGGAAAACACCACAGTACTCAGTCATACAATCCTGAAAAGCTTGACGGACTTGGTTAATTCGGTACTGTCCTGGTTGTTCTAGCAAAGCTTGAATTTGTTGCTGGGCTTCTGTTACATAACGTTGCTCATCTACAGACGGTAACTTACGTTTTTGGACAAATTTGGCGATCGCAGCCCCAGTCCTTTTACCATAAACCACACACTCCAGTAGTGAATTACTCCCCAAACGATTTGCACCATGTACGGAAACACAAGATGTCTCACCCGCAGCAAAGAAAGCATCAACTAATCCATCGCCACTGCTGCGGACTTGCCCATCGGTGTTAACTGGGATACCACCCATACAATAGTGAATTGTCGGACGGACTGGCATCGGTTGAGTTACTGCGTCAACGCCTACTAAGCGATGGGCTTCTTCCCAACAGAAGGGAACGCGACTCATAATTTTTTCTTTGCCTAAATGACGTAGATCCAAATAGATAAAGGGGCCACCAGCACTTCCATCAAGATGAATACCACGTCCGGCGCGAATTTCGTAAGCGATCGCTCGTGAGGTAATATCACGAGGAGCCAGTTCCATCCGGCTAGGTGCATAGTTCGCCATAAAGCGATCGCCTTCACTATTAATTAGATACGCCCCTTCTCCCCGTACCGCTTCTGAAATCAGTACCCCTACCGGATACAAGCCAGTGGGATGAAACTGAACAAATTCCATATCTTCCAGGGGCAAACCTGCGATCGCAGTCATCGCCAAACCATCACCCGAAGAAGCGTAATCATTAGAGGTAGTGTTATAAACGCGACCATAGCCCCCTGTAGCGAACATAACCGCCTTAGCCCGCACCACCTCAATATGTCCATCCAAAAGATGAAACATTACCACACCCTTCGCTTCATTTTCTTCCAAAATGAGACGCATCACGTACCACTCTTCATAAACTTGCACCCCATAACGCCGCAAATTATTAACCAATTCGTGCAAAATTGCGTGACCAGTTTTGTCAGCAGCGTAGCAAGTGCGGTTGTGGGAATGTCCGCCAAAAGCCCGTTGGGCAATGCGCCCATCGGATAAGCGAGAAAACAAAACGCCCATGTGTTCCAAGTCAATCACCACATCTGGCGCTTCCTGGGCGAGAATTGCCACAGCATCTTGGTCTGCTAAGTAATCAGAACCCTTGACAGTATCAAAAGCATGTGCTTCCCAACTATCTTCTGAATCAACATTTTTCAGTGACGCAGCCATACCACCTTGAGCCGCAACTGAATGGGAACGAATTGGATGGGTTTTAGCAACCACAGCAATATTTAAACTAGGGTCAGTGCGGGCAATTTCTACAGCAGCGCGACACCCTGCCAATCCACCACCGACAATAATCACATCATGTTCAAGCATATTTAGCCCCCGACTGCAAACCACTGCTGTTCTATTGTAGAGACGTGATTAATCAGGTAGTGCATTGCAACAGCGGCATCTCTACAAAAAAAATTCCCTGCCTATAGACAGGGACATTATGACAAATATTTGAAATTAGGAGTGAAAAGTTAAAAATGAAGAGTTATGAGACAGATAGAGTAACTCATAACTTATAACTGATAACTCCTAACTCTTTAGCTAGTTGCTTGTACAGGTTGTTGCTGAGACACATTACCTGGCATGGGTTCCATTTTGGTTCCCGGGCCTACAGGAGTGACTTCAATATGATTTAACAAGGTAGTGACAAACGCAAACAACAAGAAAGGTAGCGATAGCAGAACGACAAGACCCGCCGTCGCTAAAGCGTACACAGGTCGCTTGGCACCCATTAACGCCAAAGCTGATGCCAAACTTAGAGTAATCGTAATTAACCAAACAATTATTTGACCGTAGATATCACCAAAAGTCAGAGTACAGACAAACCGATACTTTTGAATATTATTTTCGCTCATCACATTAGCCTCAAGTCTCTCCTAATAGGTTCTACGTTAGAACTATGTTTGCCTTGTAGACAATTTCTAAATATTTTTGCAAGCTTTGTAATATCACTTCACAATCAAGCTGCCAAAACGGCAAGGCAACTATGCTGAAAAAAACTTCTCCCTTTCATCAGAAAGGTCGCAATCCTGATGACCTCTTCAACAAATACCCTCTTTTCTTTAAGCCAAGATAGATTTTGTCATCTGCCAAATTCAGGATATTCACAATATATAGCAATCCTATTTAATTTTGTGAAAATTGCAACCCACATATCCCCGACTTGTAAAAGTTGTCGGAGATATTGTTTATCAGGAATGATTCAAGATTGTTATAGTATTTAATTTTTTGCTAGTAAATATTAACGAGAGAAATCAAGTAAAGTACAGGATGTAAAAACCGATTTTTTGGTGTTAAATTTTGAGTACTGCCCGAATTTGTTGACTAAAATCAACAAAAACCTTTATTTTTCGCGGCAATATTGTTTTAGGAGTGAATGTGAATACTATTTTTCTTCGTAAAGGTGTTTTTTGGTTGCCAAGTATAGCTGCTCTGGCATTTTTGAGTAGCGGCTTATCTGCAACTGCTCAGACAGTGGAAACGTTGAACACTCAGCCCTTAACTGAGCCCTCCGCAACCGTAGTGTCTCCCAACGAGTTTAGTGCAGAATTAGACACTGCAAACCAAAATCTCTCTACAGAAACAACTGAACAATTTACAGTAACAAAATTAACTGAGGTACAGCAGTTACCCAACACTGCGCTACAGGAAAACGCCAGTGTAAGGTCTACACCCATTCCAGGCACAGTGGCAACCTCATCTGCGACACTCACATCTGAGTTTGTAGAACCGACTTCTCAAAGTACTACTCAACCATCTGATACCAGAGTAGCGCAATCGGATATTGATTTAGGTAGAAGTACCCGTGGCGGCAGCAGCTATGTTGGCATCGCTGCTAACATTGGTTTGAGCGGTGGGGACTCATCTTTAGGCGACGGGAACTTCGCAATAGTCAGCAAAATCGGACTGACAAATTCTATATCTGTGCGACCCTCAGCCGTACTTGGGGACAATACTACAGTTCTACTTCCTATTACCTACGATTTTAATTTCCGGTCAGCAGATGCTTTTAGCGAGCCTTTGCCTATTGCACCTTATGTGGGAGTGGGTGCAGCTTACAAAACTGGTGATGATTCGCAATTTGCCTTTTTAGTATCTGGTGGTATTGATGTACCTCTAACTCCTCAATTCACAGCAACGGCCTCTGTGAATGCAGGATTTTTCGACCAAACTGATGTGGGCTTATTGTTAGGAGTTGGTTACAACTTCAGTGGGTTTTAAGAATTAGGAGTTAGGAGTTAGGAGTAATTAAGATTAAATTCATAACTAATAACTCCTAACTCCTAGCTTTCTACTTAGGGGTAACTTTGTCAATCACCTTGATTAGTCCATCGTCTCCTACCGTCCAGACATCGTAAACGCCGACCACATCACCATTGGCATCAACATCTACATTGCCGCTGGCTCCTTGATAGTTGATATCTTGACCCTGTTTAAGCAACTTCAGTCCCTCGCAGACATCGGTCACTTCTGTTCCAGGCGCATTAGCCACTTCACGGATTTTGCTAGCTACAGCAACGCCTGTATTTTCCTTAGCAGCTTGTGCTGCCAACGTCAATAAAGCAGCCGCATCCCAAGCTTGAGGAGCGTATTCCCCTGGCGCACCACCCTTTTTATCCTTCCACAGTTTGTTGAAACTTTCTAATGCTTTACCATCGGAACCGGGTACTGTACCGATCGCTCCAGTTAAAATATATTTACCATCACTGCCTTTGCCAACTTGTTCTGGGAAAGTAGGTGATTTGACTCCATCTGTCAACAAAATCTGTACTCCCTTAGACACACCTTGCTGATAGGCGGCTTTTAGGAACAAACTACCAGTTTCCGCGTAGAGTACAGCCAGTACTGCATCGGGCTTACCAGCAAAAGCTGCTGCTGCTTCTGTATCAAATGTCTGAGCTTTCGGATCGTAGCGGACAGGCTTATCTTTATTAACGATAGTTCCACCCAATTTTTCAAAAGTTTGCACAAATGCTTTTTCAAAGCCAACGCCATAGTCGTTATTAATCACGACTGTAGAAATTCGCTTGAAACCTTTTTTATTGGCAAGTTGGGCTAAAGCTAGTGCTTGGTAAGTATCGGGGGGAGCAGTACGTGCCCAAAAGCCTTTAAAGTCGCCTTTTTGAGCTTTTTCAGTAAAAACGGGACTGGTACTACCAGGAGAAACCAGCATCACTTTATTCGGCGTGGCAATGGAAACTGCTGCACTAGAAACGCTACTGGCAAAGGAACCAACTACACCAGCTACTTTATCTAAGGTTGCTAGTTTGGTCATACCGGCAGCACCAGCTTTGGGGTCGGTTTGGTCGTCTACTTGCACCAAGGTAACTGGTTCGCCATTCACTCCATCGCAAGCGTTGACTGTATCAACAAGTAAAGGGACAGAACCTAGCATCTGCTGTCCTACAGAAGCCAAGTCGCCTGTTGTCGGTAGCAGGGAACCAATTTTTAGCCCCTTAGAACTGCTTGTGGTAGTTGAGTTTGCCGCTGGGGTTGCGGTACTTCCGCTGTTAGCTGTGCCATTGGGGGTACTATTATCGCCACAAGCCCCAACTAGGAACCCAGTTGCTAGGGTAGCTATACCGAAGGTTAAGGCTGCGCTAATTTTTCTCATAAATAAGTTTAACTCCTCAGATATTTAGGAGTCTAAAATAAGATTCAAACTATATTTATAAGTTAGCTGTATCTTAATCAAGACTCCAAAGGATAAATCATATCATCCATCTTCAGGAGTAGAGGTATTTACCCCGGCATTAGTAATTATTTTTGTACACGGAATATATACCGTGTATCAAAGGCTGGAAAACGGAGAGGGAGGGATTCGAACCCTCGGTACGGAGTTGCCTGCCGTACAACAGATTAGCAATCTGCCGCTTTCGACCACTCAGCCACCTCTCCTGACTCACGAATATCAATATTAGCAGGTTTGTTGGGAAGAGTCAATAGTCATTTGTCATTGGTCATTGGTCGTTGGTTATTTACAAAACACTAGGGACTAAAGACTATGGACAAATGACTAATTTTTTAAAGGACTTGCGATCGCATCCAAGCTACGGGCAAAGAGCGTAACTTTTGCCACTGGGGCACGTAGGCACGTCGAGTGAAGGCATTATAATCGTTACGTTCAATTACGCTTAATATTCCACTGTAATGCATCAGAGCCGCCCACACAGGCCAACGACCATCAGAAGATAAGTGGGAAATTCCCTTTTCTGCTTTTTTATAAAACTGTCGTGCTCGATCAATTTGAAAGCGCATTAGAGAACGCCAGCGTTCATCCACTACACCCTCGAACAAGTCTTGTTCGGTGTAGTTGAATCTTGCCAAATCTTCTAGGGGAATATAGATTCTTCCCCTTCGGGCATCCTCGCCCACATCGCGCAAGATGTTGGTGAGTTGCTTGGCAATTCCTAAGGCAATTTCTTCTTCGATGGGAATATATAGCTGTTTTTCACGATTCCAGGGAGCTATATTTCTGGTAGTATCCAACCCCATCACTGCTGTTGACATCAAGCCAACAGTGCCAGCAACACGGTAACAGTAGAGGTATAACTCCTCGAAGGTTTCATAACGACTGCGATATAAGTCCATGCGTTGACCGGCAATCATATCCCTAAAGGGTTGAATGTCCATCGGGAAACGTTGAATGGTATCTACCAGGGCTACATCGAAGTTGTCCAATGGGTGTCCAGCAAACATCGATTCGAGCTGCTGTTCCCATAGGTCTAGGGTTTCTGGCGTGGTGATAGCAGATGCGGGCCCATCCACCAGTTCATCTAAACGGCGACACCAAGCATAAATTGCCCAAATAGCAGGACGTTTTTCTTTGCTCAGGAGCAAAGTACTGAGGTAAAAAGTCGTGGAATACTTGGCTATGAGGTGACGACAAAGTTCGTAGGACTCGTCCAGAGAGACCAGCGTTTTCATGCGCGGTGGGGATTCAGGCAGTTGCAGCATTCGTTGCGGGCGGTCGGGTGAGCGTTTGCAGGTTTGAGGAATTTGCTACCGGGAGGGCCTCTGAAATCGCCTGCGCTGTCAGCTTACCAGAAAGTACGGCACCTTCCATACTGGCTAAGTAGCGTTGCATGGTGTAATCCCCGCTGAGATAGAAGTTAGCAATGGGGGTTGTTTGTGAGGGACGGTACTGTTGACGACCAGGGGTCGCTTGGTAAACTGAACGGGGCGTTTTCACCACATGAGATTTCAGCAAAGTTGCTGGATTGTCTCCTCCAAAGTGGTCGGGGAAGAGTTTTTCTAACTCGGCGATAGTTGCAGCCACAATCTCCTCATCGGATTTGGCAATCCAATCTTTTGCCGGGGCTAGAACTAATTCCAGCATCGAGCGATCGGGGTTGGCGTATTCACGGCAGGTATTGCTCATATCAGCATAAACGCTTAGGAGGGGCGATCGCGAAAATAGCAAGTGATCAATTTGCGTAAGTTTACGATCAAACCATAGATGCACGTTAATTACAGGTACGCCTTCCAAGCCTTCTAGCTTTTGGAAAAACTCCATTTGCTTCCAAGGTGCTGGCAAGATGACCTTTAGAGGGTCAACGGGCATGGCAGATACATACAAATCTGCCGTGAAAACTTCATCTTCTTCCCCATTCAACCCCCTAATCAAGTATCCCTTCACGGTGCCATCGGCGTTTAGCAAAATCTCTTTCAAGGGGGCATTCAAGCGGACTTCTCCGCCGCGTTCGGTGATGTAATCTACTAGAGGCTGACACAACCGCTCTGTTGGCGAACCATCCAGAAAGGCCATTTTCGAGCCATTTTTTTCCTGGAGGAAACGATTTAGGGCAGTTAAAAGAATGGTTGCCGAAATTTCATCTGGCCCAATGAAATTCAGCGACTTGGCCATGGCAATAAAAACTTCTTTATTGACCCGTTCTGGAATGTTGTGTTTACGCAGCCAATCTGTCCAGGAATATTTGTCCATTTCTTCAACGTACTTTTGCCCCTGAAGCATGACCGGCAACAACCCGATGCCAAAGCGGATTTTTTCTGGCCATGTCAGCATGTCGTTGTTTCGCAGAATTGCCACTATACCATTAATCGGTGCCGGCAAATCTGGAAAATCAAAACGACTGTAAGTACCTGGTGCATCCGGCTGGTTGAAGATCATTGTGTGTTCTTTCCACTGCAACCGATCTTCAATGTCCAGTTCTTTGAATAACTGCAACATATTGGGATATGCCCCAAAAAAGATGTGCAGTCCTGTTTCGTACCAGTCTCCATCAGCATCTTTCCACGCGGCCACTTTACCGCCCAGAACGTCTCGACGTTCCAAGACAATGGGTGTGTGACCTGCGTCTGTAAGATATTTCGCGCAGGAAAGTCCTGCTAGTCCCGCTCCCGCGATCGCTACTCGCATGTAACCCTACTGCTCTTCAATATTTCTTAACCGTTTTATCGTTCTCATTATACGTTGCAATCCGTTACATTTGGCAGTTATTGTGCGATCGCTTCCCCAAAAAACTTTTTGCAAAGGAAATTTTATCTACGCGCACCTGCCCAAGTAAATTGCCAATACCATTGTTGGTAATAGCTTTGCGGCGTGCATTTCGTCTATATTTACATGATTAACATGCAGAAGATTTAGGAAAACAAAAGTATTTCCTTTGACTGAAAATAATGTAATCCAAAATGTTGTCTTAAAGTAGTTGATTTCTTTGCTAATTCGTGTATTTGCTTTGAGGAAATGTCTGGTATTGGTTAAAAACTGCTTTGAAAACTTTCTACTCCCCCTCAGGGTGTACGATAAATGTTTATCGAAAAATTGGGTTTAAAACCCCGTGCTCAGAGCACGGCTTCTGGTAAAGTAGTTTTTGTGGAAAGGTAATCAACCACATTAAAAACCTCATGGCTACTTAACAAGTAGACACTGCACCTTGACAACTCAATCTTGCTGGTTCTACTTCGTAGTTCTAGTATCACCTGGAAGTAGGTAAAAGATTTACAGGTACTAGACGGACAGTATTATAGGCGGGTATTTCAATACCTCCTAGCAAACAAATTTTGCAGTAATGCAACTACGGTAGGGCATACCGAAAGTTAACGCTTGGGGAGAGAACCACCTCTGTGCTAGATACCGCAAGGGATCTAGTTTAAGTGGACTCGCTGAACCAAGAATTACCGCACCTTTAGGTCGGTGAGTGTCAAGTCCTCTAGGTTCAACAACCCAGTTGTTTACCTCACAACTTATAGGTAAAAGATTATGAGTGTATCGCAGGAGCTAAAGCGCTTTGGACATCACCTGATTCTAGGTATTTCCGGCACGACATTAAGCGATGACGATAAACGCGCACTCAATGAATTAAAACCGATTGGGGTGATATTTTTCGCTAAGAATTTTTTGGATGGCACCCCATATCAGGTTTGGTTGGAAAGCTTCAAGGATTTGAACAGCCAAATACGAGAATATGCTGAACGTGACTCAATGTTCATGACTCTGGATCATGAAGGAGGTCGTGTAATTCGTACACCAGCGCCAATTACCCGCTTTCCTCATGGGTTGTTGTTGCGATCGCAGTCCTATGAAGTAGCAACAGCCACAGCGGTAGAATTAAAATCACTGGGCATAAATTTATCATGGGCACCTGTAGCAGATATTTTTTCCCACCCCCACAACCCCGTGATTGGGCCTCGCGCCTTTGGTAACACTCCCGAAACTGCTACTCAAGGTGCGCGTGACTACTACCTTGGACTTCGAGATTCTGGAATTTTGGGATGCGCCAAACACTTCCCCGGACATGGAGACACCAGCAAGGACTCTCATATTGAGTTACCAATACTGAATTTAACTCTAGAAGACCTGCAACTTCTAGAACTTATACCCTTCAGAGCTTTAATCGAAGTACAGATTCCTTTGATTATGACTGCTCATATCTTATTTCCCAGGATAGATGCTGAAGTACCAGCAACCCTTTCCCAAGCTATCCTCAAAACCATACTGAGAGAAGAACTTGGCTTTAAGGGAGTTGTTGTATCTGACGACTTAGATATGAAAGCTATCTCAGAGATGTTTATGAAACCTGGTACTGTGGCGCAGTCATTTCATGCAGGCTGCGACCTGTTTATTGTTTCGCGTAATATTAATTCATCATCAATTGAAAGAACATATAAAATTGCTGAAGATTTCGTCGATTCCCTCACCAAGGGTAGTTTAGACGAATCAGTAGTGGAGGCCGCCAGAGAAAGAATTGAGAAACTACTGGCAGTAACACCGCAATATCCCATACATGCTTTGGATAAAGATATATTATTGCAACATGCTCAACTAGCGATCGCTAGTTGCTATTCATAACCCAATGTGCATTCAAATTGCATATCAGCAATTGCCAAAAATCTAGCTAAAATTGCAATTCTTAATTTTTAATTCTTAATTTTAAATTTTTAATTGTTTAGTGGGTGGTATAGGGGTCGAACCTATTTCTGCGGGTTAAAAGCCCGCTGCACAGCCGGTATGCCAACCACCCTAGTTAAGAAAAAGAAATGAGCAAGTGTGTTAGTCTTACATCGCAAGCTTTTTAATACAACGCTAAATATAAATCCACCAGGGAGGTACTGCCCCTCCTATTTCTGTGTTATCAGCACAGCGCCTCGCTTTTCGGCTTCAGGTGGAAAAAGAGGAAGATGGAGGAATCGAACCCCTACAGTTGCCCATACCCTAGTTTTCAAGACCAGTTGCCGTCCATTCAGCGGCATCTTCCATTCAGGGGCGTCTGACGGGACTTGAACCCGCTCTGACTGGTTCCACAAACCAGCGCCTCTACCACTTTGGCTTCAGACACCATCAGTGGAATCAATGGGAATTGAACCCATAACCTCCTGCTTGCAAGGCAGGCGCTCTAGCCATTTGAGCTATGACCCCATTAAATAAGTAAAAAGATCAAAGTTAAAACTAAAAAGAAAGAGAAATATTAAATTCATTCTTTTGATTTTTAACTTTTGACTTTTGACTTGTTTCGGCGGGAGTGGTAGGACTTGAACCCACAACTTTCGAGGTAGAAGCTCGAAGCTCTATTCCATTGAGCTACACTCCCAATATTTGGTAGTCCTGGCAGGATTTGAACCTGCAACCTCTTGCTTGTAAGGCACTTGCTCTACCGTTGCCGCATATTCACCAATACCCCTGACTGGATTTGAACCAGCAACCTCTTCGTTCTAAGCGAAGCGCCTCTTCCATTGGGCTACAAGGGCAAAATCTTAGTGACAGGGATTAAACCTGCGACCTGGAGTTCCCGAAACTCCCGCGCTCCCATCTGCGTCACACCCAGATATTTTGGTACTCCCGACAGGATTTGAACCTGCAAAAAACTAGATCCTCGGTAAGCGTGCGTCTTCCGTTCCGCCACGAGAGCTTAGTACCCCTGACAGGATTTGAACCTGCAAAATCTGGACTCTGATTCCAGCACGTATGCCAGTTCCGTCACAGGGGCATATCGGGATGGCAGGACTCGAACCTGCGACTCCATGCTCCCAAAGCATGGCTTCTCGCCGCTGAATTACATCCCGTGGTACTCCTGGTGGGAGTCGAACCCACAACTAAACAGATTTTAAGTCTGCCACCTCTTCCAATTGGGCTACAGGAGCAAGTTTTGGTACTCTTGGTGGGAATTGAACCCACAACATACCGTTTTTGAGACGGCAGCCTCTTCCAGTTGGGCTACAAGAGCAGAGTTTGGCAGCCCCGCCAGGACTCGAACCTGGAATCTTCGCCTTCAAAGGGCGCTATGTTGCCAATTACACCACAGGGCTTTATTGCCAGGGCAGGGTTTGAACCTGCAACCTCATCGTTCAGAGCGATGCGACTTACCAATTCGTCCACCCGGCAATGAATGGCTGCCTCAGTAGGACTCGAACCTACAACCGCGCGGTTAACAGCCGCTTGCTCTACCATTGAGCTATGAGGCAACGAAGCCCCCCAGGTCGGAATCGAACCGACGACCTCCTGTTCTTCAGACAGGCGCTAACTACCAACTGAGCTACCGGGGGATAAGAGAAGAGATGATAACGAGAGCGGAGGGATTTGAACCCTCAATTCTTCAGTTTCGTAGACTGAGATGTTATCCAGTTACACCACACTCTCAGAACGGAGAGGACAGGATTTGAACCTGCGACGGATTAATCTACCCGTTTCCTCTTAGCAGGAGGACGCTTTTAGCCACTCAGCCACCTCTCCATAGTGGGTCGAGCAGGATTTGTAGCTTGCTTCCCGAAGGGTACCTGCGTGCAAAAAAGAACAGTTTTACAGACTGTCGCCTTCAGCCAGACTCGGCCACCGACCCATAATCATTCCCTCGACGAGAATTGAACTCGCATCTGTGCTTTGAAAGAACACTGACTTAACCATTCGTCCACGAGGGCATAATTGACCGAATTTTAGATTTTGGATTAAATTTATTAATCTAAAAATCCAAAATTGTCTGACACAGGGACTAGGATTTGAACCTAGAACATCGGATTTGGAGTCACGAGGTGTTGCCGTTACCATCCCTGCATTTGGTGGCAGCGGCGGGATTTGCACCCGCATATACCAGGGTATGAACCTGGGGCTTTGCTGGTTAAGCTACGCTGCGACAGAGGTCAAGGCAGGATTTGAACCCGCGCTAATCGGTTTTGCAGACCAACGCCTTACCAACTTGGCTACCTGACCATTTGGGAGTCCCGACGAGATTCGCACTCGCAATTTTCAGCTTGAGAGGCTGACGGCTTAAACTATTCGCCTACGGGACTACAACCAGGGTGACGGGATTTGAACCCGCAACATTTCCGCAGACAACGGAACGCTCTAGCCAATTGAGCTACACCCCGATTTTTTGAATCTGTGCTTAAACTTTGAGGTTTTTAGGCACAGATTTTGTTGGTGAACTTGCCCATTTCTTATTTAGTTTTCAAGGTTCAGATAATTGACTTTTAACTGTTAAAAACTGTTAGGAAAACAACCGAAACTCTAGGTAGCAAGCCTGTTGTGTATTACGGATGTATTCAGTGGTTTTGATGAGTGCAAACTTAGAAGTTTTTTCGTTTATTGCCTCTACTGCCGATGGTTTGCAAGTAGAAACAGCTTTGTTAACTGGAGACTTTGGCTTATTCCAACGCCTGTCCTTTAGTTGTATGTAGAACATAACTTTGACTCTTGGGAAGCTTGTCTTTTGCTTCACTACAAATATACTACAAAATACTACAAGAGGTGTCAAGGGGTTTCAGAAAGTTTTTTTAAAATTGCCTAGAAAAGCTTCTGTACTTAGATTTGAAGTTAATTAAGCCCTCTTAAAAGTCAAACTACAGTCAATACGGTTCGGTTAAGGCAAAAGACGCGATGAATCGCCGTCTCTACAAAAGACAGATTATTGTAGAGACGGCGATTTATCGCGTCTTTGTGATAAATTATCGAATCTTTATGATCTAAAATTCTCATCAAAAAGCCTTAACCGAACCGTATTGAAACTACAGTTATGCTTGGATGAATATTTAAAAGCCTGAAGTGACAGACAACTACCTCAAGCGACAAAAGATAATTAGTGTTGTCGCGATCGCCACTATGATTACAGTTTGTAGTATTGCTCCAGGCACTTCCCTACAATTGGGTTGAACCAGCCTAATAAGCAAAATCCATACTGCATAAGTTCAAGATCATCCCGCAAAAGGGCAAATTAATGCGCCAGTAGTAAACCCTACCTTTACAGTCCCAGCTAAATTTCAAGTAAAAATGCTTGATCAGGTGCAACTCAGCAACAACGAAAAGGTTATTGCTGGGTTGTATTAATGATGACCCGCTTTTTCGGTCAGAATATCCAACTGAATTCTGACTCCTGAATTCTGTTCGATAATAAAGGGTGAGAAGTTATACTCACCCTACTATTTCGTTTATTCGCTCATCACAGAAGCACAAGATTGAGCTTCCTGCCAAAGTTTCTGTAAAAAGAACTCAGCGCGATCGCTCATAGTGGTGACAAACACACCGACAGCATCCTTAGAACTAGCTGATAGCCAAGAACCCCGCAGAGTGACTTCCATGTATTCGGCATCGCACGCACAGAGGGCAATGATTTCTCTGTCATCTCTTTTTACCTCAGCCCTGAGTACTTCTACTCCTGGCAAATCAACAGGAAGCAAAAAGGAAGCGGTAGTGGGTTCAATGCATAAACTTTGCCCAACTCGCAGGGCTAAAATCACTCGCTGCGCTACCCATTCTTCTAGCGACAGAGTGACACATTCCAAATCAAAACTGCTTTCAGTGTAAGTTAATTTCAGCATTCCTTATGCTCTCCTGTTATTCCAGGTTTGCTTGCATATCTATCCAAAACTGTTCAGCAAAAGAAATCGCGGGGTGAATTGGCGCTTTTGGTTTGGTATGCAGTTGCATACCAGCTTCAAACAAGGTGCGATCGCCTTTACGGGAGTTACATCTTTCACAAGCTGCGACTACGTTATCCCAAGTGTGAGAACCGCCTTTGGAACGCGGCATCACATGATCTAGCGTTAGATGTTTGCTGCTGCCACAATATTGGCAACTGTGATGATCTCGTCGCAACACTTCCCGCCGATTCACTGGCGGAACTTTCCACATCCGTTCATTGGAAGTGATTGTCAAACGAATGTGTTTTGGCACATCAATTACCAAACTGGCTGAGTGAACTTGCCATCCGCCTTCTGTAGTAAAACCAAGGGGTTGGGCTTTGTTGGTTACTAACAGCACAATTGCCCGCTTGATATTGATCCGACATAGTGGCAAGTAATTTTGAGAAAACACCACCACAGATTGCTCTAACACTTGCATTGCGTTCGCGCCGCGCATGGAAGATATCGTCACAGCTTAACTCCTTATAAAAAAACCCCCGCTTCAAGTTTTCGGTGAAGCGGGGGTTAGAATTGACCGGAAAATTTTCTGGTCTTATATCGGTACAGTATTCCTTTGCCTGTACCCCCCGCCTTGTTCATCTAGTTCTGGTTTTGCAATCAGCGCACTAATGCTGAGATGTCTAAAATCATGATTACCCTCTGTGATTTGCCCATAATCTCGGCTACCATCGCCCATAAATAAATACTCCACTTCCATAACAGCGGATTCCCAACCGGCTCGGCGATTGGTGGCACACAAAATTGAAGTAGATATGGGGTAAATGGATTTCACAGAAAATTTCACCTATTGAACATTCCTTTAAACATACTACACTTGTATTACTATCCTGTCCATACCTTTAAGGAGAAAAAGTAATGCATACGATCGCTCGCACCCCAACCACCGACATGGAAGTTACCAGCATCCGCCTAGAGCGGGAACTCAAAGATAAACTCAAAGAAATCGCTGGGAATCAGGGATATCAAGCTCTGATCCGAGATATTCTTTGGAATTATGTCCAGCAAAAATCAGGTGAGTGGAAGCCTAGATTTTCGCGAGCGGACATTCGAGCTAGCATCGCTGCCACAGCTCAGCAGGAAGAACGCTGTGTACTTACAGGTCAACTAATTCAACCCCAACAACCGATGTTGTTAGGACTGACGAGGAATGGCGATATGGTTCCTCTGAGTGTCGAGAGCTTGGCTGGCTAGTCTTATATTCAGATGAATGCAGCCCAGTTATTATTACTAATAATTGGGCTGCATTCAAAATTTAGCTTCATTAAGATTTTACTGAGAGTTACGGAGATAAAAGAGTAACTTGTTAAACCTACTAGCTTTTTACAACCTGTAATAAAAATTTATAAAGAAAGTTAAGTAATTTTACGTGAGCCAAAGGGAAATTTTGCTGGAATTCCAGAGAAATTACGGTTTATGTATACTTACAGAGAAGATAAAGTTAGTAAATTATTTCAAGACAAAGCAGTAAAACATAAGCTAACTGAAGCATTTATAGGATATCTTAAGTATTCTATTTACCTATGTACCAATGTAGCAATTTGCTTGATACAGTGGAAACTTGGCCATCTGAGATAGAAAAGGGCTATAACAGGTGAGAGAAAGTATTCATACAATATTTGTCAATTATCAGGGTGTAGCAACACAACCAACGGTGAAAAATATGCCAATAAGTTGGGTGCAAGAACAATTGGATTATTATCCGAGGGCGTGCCAATAATGAAAAAGCCTTTATCATCGCCGCCACATTACGTAGATGACATAGATCGACTACAACCTTACCAAGTCAAGCTGATGCAGCATCAGGAAGAACCTGCCCGCCAGTTGGTACAAAAGATTAACCAAATCATTGCCAATAGCTCGATGACGGCATTAATGCTGCAAGATATTGCCCAATTGCTAGGAGTTGCTTTTCAAGTAGATTGCTGCTGCTTGGTTTCTGTGACGGGTGAGACATCCGACGAAGCGACTACTACTAATTGGTGTGCTGATGAGTATTTAGGGTTGCCACATCCCGAAGAAATGTTTTCGATGGAACAGTTGCTCATGCACTCGCCTGTGCTGCAATGTGCTGCCCAAGCATTGACTATTGAAGACATTTCCATCATTCAGAACAGTCTGGTAATTGGGTGTCAATATTTGCCACTACCAATAAAAACTGTTTTGGCAATTCCCACCAGATTTGGTGGCAATAATAATGGTGTGATTAATCTGATTAAATTCCAACCCTATGAATGGAGTGAATCAGAAAAACAATTACTCACAGAAGTGGAGTCGGCTTGCGCGATCGCTTTTTCTAGGGTGGCACAAGCTCAACTCATTGCTCATCAAAAGCAGTATGTGCAAAAGAGCGAGCAACATCAAAGCTTGATCAAGCAATTAACTATATTGAGTCGTAGCAACTTGGAGCTTAATCAAATGCTCCAGTTAGTTATCGCCTCGACTGCCGAATCTCTACAGGCAGATCGGGGTTTACTCATATCACTAAAATATACAGATCCACTATTTAGGACTCAAACTAAAAAACAAATTCCCAAAGCGAAAGCTACTGTGATTGGTGAATGGGCTAGGGAAACGCAAAATTCCGGTACTAGTAAACCAGGCACTTTGGCTCAGTCTTTCTTGCTTTCAGACTGTGGTTTATGCCAGCGTGCCTTCATGGATTCTGGAAAAGCAGTAATCTTTGATGACTATACAGACCAAAACGATACCTTGACAGCGGCTCCATTATTTGAAATAGAGGAATTGCCAGCGGTACTTTTAGTGCCATTAGAGAGTCAAGGTAAAATCTTAGGTTTCTTAGTGCTACAGCAATCTGTGATTCGTAGTTGGCAACCAGCCGAATTAAATCTTGTGGAAATGGTTTGCGCTCAAGTGAGTAACGCCATAATTCAGTCACAGACATTGCGCCAAGTGCAAACTTTGGTAGATGAGCGGACGGCGAAACTTCAGAGTAGTCTGGAACTGCAAGCGAAATTGCATGAAAGAACACGCCAGTATGTTGAGCAGCTAAGGAAACTCAACGAACTCAAAGATGAATTTTTGAGCAACATGAGCGATCGCTTGCGCTATCCTCTGACAAATATGTTGATGTCAATTCGGAACTTGCGTTTGCCAGGAATAGCACCAGAGCGTCAAGTTAGATACCTAGATATCCTAGAGCAGGAATGTACAAAGGAAATCAACTTGATTAATGACTTGTTGACACTCCAGAAACTAGAGTCGCCTCATGAAGCCCCGCAATTAGAATCTATAGATTTAAATACTAGAATTCTAGATATAGCAGCATCTTTTGAGAAAAAACTTGCAGAGAAGGGATTAAAAATTTCTGTAGATTTACCAGAGGAATCGCTAAAACTGCAAACTGAACTGGAGAGTTTTGATCGCATCCTGCAAGAATTGTTAACGAATGCCTGTAAATACTCAGAGCATGATACTGTTGTCCATCTTGAAGCTGCTCACCGAGTTGATCAACAAATTGATCAAGTTATCATGAAGGTGACGAATACAGGACGTGCTATCTCCGAAGAAGAAGCAACCTATATTTTTGACAAGTTCCGTCGTGGGAAAGGGCGTTGGACTCCGGGGACTGGCTTGGGACTTGCTCTAGTCAAGTCTTTAGTGCAGCATTTGAATGGAGCGATCGCTGTTGAAAGTGTCCAAATATCCGATTCTGAACAGAGCGAAATTTGCTTCACCCTGACTCTGCCCCAATTTTCTGACGAAAGCAAACCATAATTCTGAAAGTGACTAAAAAACAGAACACAACAGAGAACCCTGATTTCCAGTCTCCTAGTGATGACATTAACCTCGAAGGGGATTTGACTGCTGATACAGTCGCTTTGGCAGCTAAGATAGAAGTCCAAATTGAGAAAATAGCAGAGCGACAGCGACAAATCAGCGCTAAAGTTAAAATTCCCCAACCAGTGGAACGAATCTGGAAGGTTCTGACAGATTATGAAGCCTTATCTGACTTTCTCCCCAACCTCGCTAAGAGTCGTCTAATCGAGCATCCTCATGGTGGAATTAGACTTGAGCAAGTAGGTTCTCAGCGCTTACTGAATTTCAACTTTTCGGCGCGGGTGGTTTTAGATTTAGAAGAATGCTTCCCCAAAGAAATTAATTTCCGCATGGTAGAGGGAGATTTTAAAGGCTTTTCTGGTAGCTGGTGCTTAGAGCCTTATTCCCTCGGTGGGTATGTAGGAACAAATCTTTGCTACACAATTCAAGTTTGGCCTAAACTCACTATGCCAGTGGGAATAATTGAAAACCGCTTGAGCAAAGACCTGCGGTTAAATCTTCTGGCTATTCACCAACGTGTAGAAGAGTTAGCTAGTAAAGAACCGTATGTATAATTAAACGATCATTCAGGAGTAACTCTGGATGATCGTTTTTGTTTATAGACTCGCAGAAATACAAACTTCTGCTTTTTTAGTACCCCCAGGGGAATTCGAATCCCCGTTACCTCCGTGAAAGGGAGGTGTCCTAGGCCTCTAGACGATGGGGGCATCGGACTCAGACCTTTTATAAATTAACCAATTTTCTTGCCTTTGTCAACAGGTTTTGCCAAAAAAAGTTTGTGGCAGGTAAACTGGGTGGAGTAAAAGCTTCAAAAAGATACAAAGACATGGAGACGCACAAAAAATTCCGTAGAAGCTTCTGCGGGAAGCCACAGGATGCCTCAGCATCCTGTGCTCAGAAGTTTGGGGGATACACAGATCGAAAAAACGCTAAATTCAGCAATGGACAAAAGGTATGATGTTGTACCCTGTAAAGTTAATGTCTACGGTTTTTTACAAAAGATTTTGAAATAAATCGCTCAAAATCTACAACATGGAAGCATCTTTTGAAATCACCTTACAGATGGCGATCGCCGTCCTTGCAGGCATTAGCGCCCAAGTGCTGGCTGCATATTTTCGTATACCCAGCATCGTCTTGTTATTGCTGTTGGGCATCTTGTTTGGCTCTGATGGCATCGGGCTGTTGCATCCCCATTTGCTAGGCACTGGACTAGAAGTTATTGTCGCTCTAGCAACGGCAATAATTTTGTTTGAAGGCGGACTTAACTTGGATCTACGAGAGTTAGGTAGAGTTTCAGTCAGCCTGCAATTGCTCGTCACTCTAGGAACCCTGATCACATTGCTTGGTGGGAGTATGGCAGCCCACTGGTTGGGTGAATTTCCCTGGAACATAGCTTTTCTCTATGCTTCCATAGTCGTGGTGACAGGCCCAACCGTTGTTGGCCCTTTGCTCAAACAAATCAATGTAGATCGGCAAGTGGCAACTATTTTGGAAGGAGAAGGGGTTTTAATTGACCCTGTAGGGGCTATCCTCGCCTTCGTTGTCCTCGATACCATTTTGAACGGCGATGCTGACCCCATCAATGCGATCGCTGGTTTGTTGATGCGCCTGGGTGTTGGTGCGGCAATTGGTGGTGCTGGCGGTTATCTGATGAGTTTGATTTTCAAACGCGCTGATTTTCTGTCATTCGAGCTAAAAAACTTAGCGGTGTTGGCGATACTTTGGAGCCTGTTTACCTTATCGCAAATGATCCGCAGTGAATCGGGAGTAATGACAACAGTAGTTGCAGGAGCCGTATTTGCTAACTCCTCAGTCCCGGAAGAACGTCTGTTAAGGAGTTTTAAGGGTCAGTTGACAATTCTCAGCGTCTCGGTGCTATTTATCTTATTAGCTGCTGATTTATCCATTGCCAGTGTCTTTGCTTTGGGTTGGGGTAGTTTATTCACTGTTTTGGTATTAATGTTTGTCGTTCGCCCGATTAATATTCTGTTGTGTACCTGGAACAGTGACCTAAACTGGCGACAGAAATTATTTTTAAGCTGGGTTGCTCCTAGAGGAATCGTTGCTGCCTCCGTAGCTTCTTTTTTTGCAATTTCCCTAACACAGCGTGGCATTAACGGCGGTGATTCCATCAAAGCTCTAGTCTTTCTCACAATTATCATGACTGTTGTCTGCCAAGGTCTAACAGCTGGCTGGGTTGCTAGATGGCTGCAAATCACTTCCAAAGATGCAACAGGGGCAGTGATTGTGGGTTGTAATCCCTTAAGTCTTTTGATTGCCCGGTTCTTTCAAGAAGGAGGAGAAAACGTGGTCATGATTGATACTGACCCCCAATGTCTTGTTCAAGCCGAGGCGCAAAATCTCAAAGTTATTGCCAGCAGTGCACTAGATGCTGCTGTTTTAGAAGAGGCTGGACTTGCCTCTATGGGTACTTTTTTGGCGATGACAAGTAATGGCGAGGTAAATTTTGTTTTGGCTCAACGAGCATCTGAGGAGTTTAATCCGCCGCGTGTCTTAGCTGTTTTCCCCCGTAATCCGCAAGCGAGTACTTCTGTTAGTAATAAAGTTAATCAAGCTTTTATCCCAGACTTAGCAATTAAGACTTGGAATGAATATTTGAATGATGGGCGAGTCAAGTTAGGAACAACTACCCTAACTGAATCAGAATTTTCTAGTCAAAATGAGCGTATCCAAGAAATGATTAAGACTGGGGCGTTGATACCGCTATTGGTAGAACGAAAAGAACGCTTACAAGTAGTGCCAGCAAAATACGAGTGGGAAATTGGCGATCGCATTATCTACTTGTTACATGATCCTAGACCTAAGCTTTTAAAACGCTTATCTGGTGCTAACCAGTCTACTCGCCTCTCTTTAGAAAAGTTACCGGAAGTTGAAGAAGTCCCCCTCGCCAAAATATCTCAACTTTTCAGTACTGACACCCCTGGGGCATAAGATGGCGGAGGTAATTTTAGATTTTGGATTTTAGATTTTAGATTTTTCCTTCAATCTAAATAGCACTTACGCAAAATACGTCGTAAGTAGCGGTAATTCATAAATTACCGCTACGGAATAATAGGCTTTTCAATTATTTTTGCGTAAGTCCTACTAAAATCCAAAATTGAATGACTCCCAATACTGCTTGGGTAAAGCATTTTTAACTCGGAATTGGGTTTTGGGTAAAGGTTAAAGGGTAAAGGTTAAAGGTTTTTTATTTCCCCTTACCCCAAACCCAATTCCCCAAAACCCGACAAGTATTGGAATGACTCCTAACTCCCAACCTCCCACTCAGCTTGATGCATTTGCGATTCCTGCCAGAGTAAAGCAGACAAATGCACTATGGCAAGGATTAGCGTCGCTACCGAAATCAGATAACTGTGGATTGTGTAAAGGTGTTCGACGGTAATTGTGTTAATGGCTCCACCGCCAGTCAGGATGTCGCGCAGTTGTCCACCAATCAAAGGAATGGCTTCGATGGTTCCTAGCTCAATGCTAAAACGCCAGTATCCTTCCTGAGTCCAATCTAGGATCATTGCTGTCCAATTCAGCCCGATCGCACTTAGGGTCAACAAAATCCCACTAATCCAAGCAGCCAGCCAACTTTTGCGAAATTGCCGACCTAAAAACATCACCACAATTTGAATGAGAGCGATCGCAATTACTGCGTTACCAGCAATATCATGCGCTCTCCAAAACAACCAGCCGTATGGCAGTTGTGTATTAATCATCTTCAATGAGTTATAAGCCCCGCCTGCTGTCGGTTCATAGTAAAAAGAAAGCAAAATTCCGGTAGAGATATAAATTAGGCACAGAGTCAGAATCACGACCGATATTATCGTCGCTACTCGTCGCAAAATCCTATCGAACTGGGTGCTTTGCATAGCTCACCCCTCCTGTTCTTAACTAGGTATTTATTCTTGTTATATTTTAGCTAAGGAATATTAATAAATGTTGCATTCATCATAAAAAGATGAGTTTTTTAAATTAAATATTGCACCCAAGCTTTTAAGGGTTCTGCTGAACCATACCAAATCCCAGGACTTCTCGGAGAATGCCTCACACCTTCAATCACAAGATTTTCTGCCCCTTCTAAATGAGCAGCTTCAATGGGTGTGATTCCATCTCCCCAAGTGTTACCCTTACCACAGGTTAATTGGTAACTACTATAAGCTAACCAACTACCGCGCCGTCTTTCTCCAAAGATAGTTTTGCCAGCTACACAAACGTAACAAACGTTTTTGTGAAAGGCTCCTGGGTAATTATTGGTGACAAAATCAAGATTGAAGCGCGTCCAGCGTTCTTGGCTAATGTGGGGTGTACCCAAGGTGATGAGAGTAGCAACCAGGGGATGCGCTTCCCAAAGAAATGGCTTGACATCGCCGCGTGCTAAATAGGGCTTTCCTCCCATGTAGATGCGGGATATCCAACCTCCGGCTGAGTGACCAATCAAGTTAACTTGAGTAGCATTATATTGCTGCAATGTATGGTTGATCGTGCGATCTAGTTGTTGCAAAATTGGCGTTACAGGTCTTCCTCCAATAGTGGGTAGCCAGTCGCGCCGTCGCAGTGGAACTGTAGTTGTGGGAAAATCTAACTGCTGTAGAGATTGTTCTAGTTGGCGATAAGCAATCGCGCTTTCCAGATATCCAGGCAAAATAACTGTTGGTAACGGCATTTTAATCTTGGATGCAATATTGAGGGTTTGAACTTTTTTAATGAAGGAGTCGTCATGATTCGGAAGCTAGAATTGCGATGTCTGACTGACTCCCTTGATAAAAACCCAAATTGCTTTAGTGGGGTTTAGGGCGAGAATGTCAATAAAATTGTACAGTTTGCAACAGTTTTAGGGGCTGCTGATGTGATAGTATTTTCACATAGGGACTAGTCTTGGACAAGCAAGTGTGCGATCTATTACAAGCGCGTAGTTGAGTAAAAAAAACAGGCAACTTCAGCAAATGTTGTGATGTACTCAGACTTGTGGGTTCACTTAAACTTTATAAATATCCCAAATATAAATTTTAATTGTGTGCGCCATAACAATAAAAAATCGAAGGTAGTAATTTTTCAAATATCTCTATTAGCAAGATTGAATTGAAAAATATGATACACCGTCATTGATCAATTAAAAATTTGAATAAATGGCAATTTTAGCGATTTTGATTGCCAAAAGAGGAAATTATTATTTCCTTAGAGGGACGCATATCTTGCAAAATATTGCAATATAGTCGGAAAGAGAAAATCGCTAGTCAACTGCAACTGAGTCGAGTGAACGATAACAGCTATGTCTTACGTCTCCCTGCTGAAAAATATACCAGATATCTTAAGCCAGCCAATTGGGATAGCAGCTATAGCTTCTCTTGGCATTCACGGTGCGATCGCGATGATTGTGCCATTGATGCCTATGGAGTCTAACAAGCCCAAAGAAACAGCATCATCCAAAACAGTCGGACTTTTGGCATTGAGTCAAGCCGACCAGAATCGGTTACCCCAAACCACACCCCAAATTGGTTTACAACAACTTCCTCCAATAGCGCCACTTTCTGCTCCAAACTTTAACGCCCAAACTGGATTACCTCCATTAACGCCACCGCCATCCAGTCAGTTAGTACTCCCTCCGCTACCCCCATCATCTAATAACTATCGAGTCTCCTCTTTGCCTACAAGGCAGTCTTTGCGGATGATTCCTAGTGATAATTTGCGATTTGATGCCTCTAGAGTTGACACCTCTAAATTCAATACTGGCCCCAGATTCTCTCCGTCGGTTCCTAGTGTGAGTGAGAGTGCCAGCAAATACGAGCCACCTAAGCCCCTAGCTGTAAATAGGTTGCCAGAATTGCAGTCGCAGCAAATACCTGATGATATTTTGCGGAATGCCCAATCTCCAAACTTATCTAACACTGCCCCCATTGCAACAGCACAGGTCAATACGAATGCACAAATGACGCCATCGACGAATGATGCGTCTAAAATGACTCAAAACCAGCTGATAAATTCTCTCAAACAAGCTCCAAGGACTGAGAATACTGTAATCGGAACTAGGGTAAGCACATCCCAGACAGCTGATTTATCGTTGAAGGGAACTCAACAGACAATTGCACAGCTAGACTCTTACGCAAACCTGAGAAAAGAAGTCCAGCAAGAATACCCTAACGCTGAACAAAAATCAGTCATCCGCCAAATATTACCCACAGATAAACCGAATCTTGAAGGTGCTGTTTTGGGTGTATTAGTGGTAGATCCTGATGGCAAGGTCTTAGATATCAAATTTCAAGACAAGTTAGTTTCCCCTGAATTGCAATCAAAAGCAAGAGAATACTTCAACAAGCAATCCCCCAAGGGAGATAAACAAATCAGTTCTTATCCCTTTAACCTCGTTTTCCAAAACAACACTAGCAATACCACTGGGGCTACTCAAGAGCAAAAGCCCTCGTCATTATCTGCACCGGGAGTCAATAACAATCAGCTTATTACCCCCTTACCAGCAGCTACTTCTAAACCATTTCCTGATCTGCAAATCAGAAATAACCAGCCCAAGCCTGCATCCACAGGTACTCTCAAACCATTAGCGGCACCAGGAGTTAATAGCAATCAGCCTGAGTTATCACCCACAACTACTCCCAAACCATTATCTGAACTACGAATCAGAAATAATCAGCCCACACCTTCATCGGCTGCTACCACTTCCGAACCATTAGTGCTGCCGAGAGTAAATAGTGATCAGGCTACATCCTCTGCTGAATCTGATCAAAAATTAGTAGAACGGTTGCGCGAATTGAAAGAAAACAGACAAAAGTCTAATCCAGAAAAATAATCACCAGTGGGTGGTTTTGGATTAATAAACAAGCTAGAAGCGATGAATGATAAAAATTGGAAATTTATCATTCATCTTTAGAATGTCGTTTTTAGCAGTTGACGAACTGGCGATCGCTAGTTCGTCATTTAAAAATGGGATTTTATTCCTGAATTAACTTGCGTAGTCAAGGATAGAAAATAGGAAAGGAAAAATAGATGTGTACTGATTTTTTTACGCAATCGAATAGGATTTAGATATATAAAAGAATACTCAACTAAATTCTTGTGGAGTGAGTGTTTGCCTGCCCGTAGCCTAAAGCTAGCAAGATGCTTACCCCACAAGAACTAGACGGTATGGTAATTTACCAGCCTTGTTCTGCATTTTGAAATACGTAAGCAGCTACCTCAAGAATATCCTCATGACTTAACTTGCCTTTAAAGGCAGGCATGGCATTTTTGCCATTTTGTACTTGGTGGATAATTGCCTGGATTGAGTCGCGATCATAATTTTCTAAGTACTTTGACAATGCTTCCTTTTTCAAGGTTTTCTGGCTGATAAGGATGTTACCGCCACCTATATGGCAAGAAGCGCAGTTAGCCTCAAAAATTTTAGCCCCGTTAGATGGTTCGGCAGCGAGTGCTGGACTAATGAATGTCAATTTGAATAGAGCGATCGCCGACAGTAAAATTAATAAAAGTATTCTCAACAGAATTTCCTCGCAACAAGCCTCCAGCAAGAGTATAAACGCGATTAATCCCCGATTAAGTCAAATTTGATCAAAATTGGCGGTAACGAGTTCATCATTCCTTCGCCACAGGTTGTTTAGCGTCTTAGGAGAAGATGGGACTCATTACCGCCATTTATACATTTTGTGCGTCACTCTAGGAGTGTGGCGTGTTGCCATGAGCTAATTTCACTGAGAAATCATCTTGTGCCAACGACAATGTTTCTAGCCTTCGACAGTGATTGTACCAACCATGCCAGCACCACGGTGGGGTTCACAGTAGAAGGTGTAGTCACCAGGTGCCGCGTCTGCGGGGAAGGTGGTTGTTTCCTTTTGACCAGGACTCATCAACATCTTTTTATGAGACAGAGATTTCGCTAAATCAGCGCTCTTAGCGGGGTTTTTGGCAGAATCAAACACAACATTATGGGGAGGAACTTTATTGTTCACCCATTCAATTGTGTCGCCTGGTTTGATACTCAACTTTTTCGGTTCAAATGCGAGCATTCCTTTATCGCTACCCAATTTCACCTGATAGGTTTCAGCCGAAGCACTGGGAGTAAAAACAGCAAAGCTGCTAACAACTAAAAGGATTGTTAACACAGCTAAACTAAGGCGTCTCCAGCTTGCCGAAATTAATTTCATAGCTCTCTCCTAACATCTAATTTTTTTCCCTTTCTCATTTTAAATAAAATCAACGCCAAATATGACAATCTGTCATAGATACAATTTTTTTTTAATAATGGGGAGCAATTTATGGCAAAAAGCTGTGCAATCAGTAATGAATGGGGAATGGGGAATGGGGAATGGGGAATGGGGAATGGTAGAAGAGTTTTCCCCCTACCCCTGCATCTCTGCCTCTTTCCAATGCCCTATGCCCTATGCCCTATGCCCCAATACGCAATACTAATTCCGGGATTTAGTAATAGATTTTTCCACCTCCCCACTTAGTACCAACAATTTTGGGTTGTAAGAGAATATGACCAGCGATCGCTTCCAAGTCATCATCTGTCAGATTTCGCATTGCTGTGAAAATATCTGAACTTTTGATACTGGGGTGTATTTCGGAAATTTCTTCTTCGCCGTCGTAAGTAGTGGGATTTTTCAGGTAATCCACCAAGCCTTCAATGTTATTACGGTTGGGTGTTGCCAGTGCCAAATCCTCTGGAGTGAGTCCCACGTTCTGGTTTACTTTGGTAACTCCCCCGGCATGACATTGGGCGCAAGCGTAATTAAATAAGCGTTTGCCTTCTTTGACTTGTTTAAGGCTGAGTACGGTGACCTCACCTTCAGTATTTAATGGCACTGTTCGGGTAGCTTTGTCCAGTTCTACTGCTGTCGCGCTACCGACAAGCAATTGAAACGAGAGTAAAACAGTGGCCACAACAACGCCAATTAGTCTTCTAAACATGTTTCCCCTTAAAAAAATTTTGACGCTCAACACAGCTAAGAAAGCGATTCTCAATCTCCAAGCTGCTAATTGCTAATGACTCATTGTTTTTTGCCATTAGCTATCAGTGATTAGCCAAAGCCGAGATCACCCTTCAAGTGACTTCGTTATCACCCACTGAGTCGCTAGTACCTTTTGGGTGTGTTTCAGACGATATTTGGGAAATAATTGCCTTTGCATCTTCTAACGCCAAACGGGTCTTTTGGTGTTTGTAGGCGATTCCCAGTTGGTTGCACAGAGAAAACACTTTTTCTACAGGAATGCTGTAGTCGGCTGCTATCTCTGCGATCGATAGGTCTGCAAAACCCATAATGCTTGTTAACTAATAGATAGAGATTGAGTCTCTGTAATACCAATATCACGTTAGGAGTGCAATTTGTTGCCCAAAATACTGTTTAGGGAATGGGGCATTGGGCATGGGGCATGGAGAATGGGTGGAAAAGGAGGACAAGGAGGATAAGGGAGACAAGAGGAATAAGCCCCATTTCCAATGCCCAACGCCCTATGCCCAATATCCTATGGCTATTAACCTTTTCCCCCGGTAAAGGTGACGCTTTGAATAAAGTAACGATTAAAAAAGGCATAAATACCTAAAGCTGGCAGGGTAAAGACCATAGAAGCCGCCATAATGTAGTTCCAATAGCTGATGTATTGACCTTTAAAGGTGTTCAGCCCCAAGGGAAGGGTAAACATTTCTGGGTCAAATAGGATAACTATAGGCAGTAAAAAATTATTCCAACTCCCCATGAATACAAACACTGCCTGTGCTGCTAGTGCTGGTTTTGCCAAAGGTAAGACAATATATCGGAAAATCCCAAAGGTATTTAAGCCATCCAGTTGCGCTGCTTCTTCTAGTTCTTTAGGAAAATTAACAAAAAACTGCCGCATCATGAAGATAAAAGTGGCATTAACCATGCTGGGAACAATCATGCCTTGGTAAGAATTCAGCCAGCCGATCGCTTTCAAAATCAAAAATGTGGGAATCAGGGTGATTTGCGCCGGTACTGCTAGTACTGCCAAAATTAGGAAGAACCAAAAGCGCTTGCCCACAAAGCGTAGTCTCGCCAAAGCATAACCAGCCATTGAATTTAACAATAAGTTTAAAAGCGTAACGCTGACGGCGATCGCTACACTATTAAACAACCAACGCCAAAATAGCGGTTCTTGGAGAAAGATTTGCTTGTAGTTATCGAGAGTAAAATTCTTGGGGAGAAAGTTGGGTTCACCACTGACAATCTCTGATAGCGGCTTAAATGATGCTGAAAGTGCCCAGAGAAAGGGTATTAGGGTAATGATGGCATAGAGGGTCAGTAAGACATACAACAGGGCTTTGAGCCAGGATAAGCCAGAGGTGTTAGTCAAATTCGTTCGCCTCCGAAAAGTTGCCGCTGAATCAAAGTGATGGCAATTATCACTGCTGCTAACAAAAATGCGATCGCCGCTGCATATCCCATTTGTAAATTCCGAAACACAGCTTGATAAATCAGCAGCACCACAGTTAAGGTAGCGTTGTTTGGCCCGCCAGTACCGCCAGAGAAGATGTAAGACTGGTCAAAAAGTTGAAAAGTCCCAATTACCCCCACTGTTGCCACAAAGAAGGTTACAGGCTTAAGCAGGGGAAGAGTAATGTGGATAAATTGCTGCCATCCATTTGCGCCATCAAGTTCCGCCGCTTCGTAAAGTGTTTGGGGTATATCTTGCAACGCCGCCAGATAAATCACCATGAAAAACGGCGCAGTTGACCAAATGTTCATGATCATAATCCCTTTAAGCGCAACTGCTGGATCGCCCAACCAGTTATAAGTAGGTAGCCCCACAAAAGCGAGAAAATCGTTTAGTAGCCCATCAGTGTTATAAATCCACATAAAGATGAGTGTCAGCACTGCTGAAGAAGTGACTGTCGGCAAAAAATAGAGGATACGCCACCAGTTTTTACCGCGAATTGCAGAATTCAGAGTTACTGCCAGAATTAAAGCCAGGATAGTTTGAGTTGGCACAACAATACCTACATATTCGGCGGTGTTTCTCAAAGCAATCCAAACTCTTTCATCTTCAGCTAATCGTGTGAAGTTCCGAAAACCGATGAACTCGTACTCAATACCACCAAGAAGTTGGACTTTTTGCAAAGAAAGAAAAATGGCGTAGAGAATGGGTAAGACTACAAAAGTTCCCAAAACTAGAATGGTGGGCATCATAAACATATACCCAGCCAAGTCTTCAGTTATGTTCCGCCTGGGGTTACTCCGCCGCCTGTTGATTTCAAACACTACTGAACCTCCATCTAATCTCGCACTAACCCGGCTGTAGCGATGGATTGTGCATGATTATTTATCGTACTCCCAGACAAAAATAAAGACATTGCTTGTGTGAGTTAGCTGGATATGTAAGTTAGGGAACTATATATTTAGTTTCCTTGGGATGCTCACAAAATGTCATATACAGCCTACTTACGTTCGATTAAAAATAAACTCCAGAGAACTGGGAAAACTCAAAAAAGCCTACGGGTCAAAACCATCATAGAACAGTTTGGCTACCAGCGTAGAAGTCAATCATTCATAGATGATTTTAATACTGCTCTTGATGAATTAGGGCTTTGTGCAAATCCTCAGTTGGATTTGCATATTCCGTTAGATACAAAAATAGCAATTTCTCTTAAAGGTGTAGAACCAATAAATGAAGTTGCTGAATCTCAATCTATTTCAGCCAAACTAAAAGAGGCAATCTCAGTTAAACACGATTTTTTCTACTACTTGTTTGATTTTGGCTCTGAACAAGAATATGAACGATTTCAAGCGTGTTTAGATTCTCACCAGCCAGTAGGTATTTTTTTAATTCCACAAGTAGAAGATTTCTTCTCTGATATTGTTGTCAAAATCTTTAATTATGAATTAATTAGAAAATACCAGTATGGCGGCTATAATAGTATCCCCAAAGCTGCCACTAGGAAAATTCCTACAAGTATTGCCTCAGAAGATAAAGATTGTGAAGATGAACAAGAAAATTCTATCTCTGATGCTAGCATTTTCCAGTTTTATCGTTCAACAATGACCAGTATTATACTTGGCAACACTGGGTTAGAATTGCTTGATTCTGAAAAATTCGATCAGCAGTTTGAACAGATATCCCTATATGCCAATAAATATAATTCCGAACAATTTTTTATTTTATTTCATTGTCCATCGGCATTAGAAATCCAAGCTCATCAACAAGAAGATGCTTTAGGCTACTTGGTAGATAGAGTTGCTAGTAAAATTCCTTTTACTTTTACTCTCAGGTGTAAATATCCAAATGAAGCCTCTATTGAATACAAAGAGGAAGTGTACGCCCATTTCCGCCTATTACTGGAACTTCCATATTATGAAATAGAGGAAGATGATGCATCTTTGCAAGATTACTTTGTCGAATTACAAAAAGCTCAAATTCAAGCTGAGTCACAGTTACTATTAAAAATGAAAGCTGAACATTTTTACACTCTGAAGTGGCAGCAGGAAAGTAAAGAATATATCTACCTTAAGTATTTTGCTATTAAAACGTTGGAAAGTCTAGGATATGGGTTATCTAATATCGGCTGTGAAGTTGAGTTGACTTCTAACGATGAAGAAACAATCGATGAAGATACATCAGATGATGATGAAGAGTACCAAAATGAGATTATTGAAGTCTATGTCAAAAATCAGGTAGTGGTTGAGATAGAAACTCTCAAATACCAGGAATTTCAGGATAACAATCTCTTTTTAGATTCAATTAAAAGAGTTTCAAGGAAATCCAAAGTATGGCCGAATAAACTAGAAAGCCTTTGGTTAGTAATTCCTGGTTTTGAGATAGCACGAAATTATTACCAATTGAAAAAAGCTAAGGAAATATTAGAATATAAGTTTTCTGGATATTATGGCGATCGCTTCCAAGTTGTAATCATGGCTCCTGATTATGAAAAACACCAATTAGTCCCAGTGTCCTTTGACTCTATCGACTATCCATCTTTTAATTATGGAGCTAAAAAACCTAGTTTATTACAAGCATATCCAATTACTAACCGCGTCAAAGAATTTAAACTTGACTTTAGCCAAGTACAAGGGCTAAATGAAGAAAAAGAGAAACTAACTAGACTCTTGAAGTTGCAATCTAAAGGATACAAGAGTTCAATTGGTGGAATTCTTTTCTATGGCTTACCGGGATGCGGTAAAACTCTACTAGCAAATGCCTTTGCTAATGAGTCTGGAAGATATTTCTTTAAGTTCTCTCCTGCCGATATTGTCAGTGTTTGGATCGGGCAAAGTCAAAAGAATATTCGAGATATCTTTGCTCAAGCTAAGAAAAAGTTTCCTTCACTTTTATTCATTGATGAATTAGACAGTATTGGATTTAATCGTAATGATGACAACGCACATACAGACCAAAAGGCAACCATCAACCAATTACTTATAGAACTAAATAATCTTCAAAATAGTGATGTAATTGTCATTGCTGCAACTAATTATTTGAGTGGCATTGATAGTGCTTTGAAACGTTCTGGTAGATTGGATTGGAAGATTCCTGTTTTTCCACCCGATCAAGTAGAGAGAAGAGATTTATTTCAATACTACTTGTCGAAAATTGATATTAATCAGCTAGTCAACTTTGAAATTCTTGCAGATAAAAGTGGGAGATTTACCTCATCCGATATTGAGTTAGTTTGTCGGGAAGTTAGAAATGCTATTCTTCTAGAAGAAATCAATTCGGCTTTAACAACTTCAGATGTGATTACTTATATCAATAATCTACAAGATGGTGGGTTAAGTCTTAACGAAGAACAAGTCAAAGAATTTTTAGAAGAGTGTAGGAGAATGAGTGTAAAGAATCCTAAGTTAGAAACTCTGAAATTAGAATGGGGATTGTTTTAGAAATCGGCTAATAAAAATAGCGTAGGCGTAGCCCGTCGTAGACATTGCACCTTTTGGTAGTTTTGGAAAATAACTTTAGGAATATGAAATATTTTAATCATCGAAAACTGCTGCTAACAAGTCTAGGAGCAATAGCGATCGCCTACATTTCAACTTGTCTATTTTTGTTTGTTCGGCAGCGTTCTTTGATATTTAGCCCCACTCCACAAATTTTAACTCTACCTAGTTCACCCGACTTTTTTCTTCCTTACAAAGATGTGCGTTTATCTATTACCGACTCTAATGAATATATACATGGCTGGTGGATTCCAGCACCATTACCAAAAGAGAAAGTTTCTTTAATTCCAAATGAGCCTGTAAAAATTTTAAAATCACCTAAAACATTTTTATACTTTTGTGGTGCTGCTAATAATAAAGGTTACTACAATTATATAGGCAGACTTCAAGCAATGCGACAGTTAGGGTTTTCTGTATTAGTGATTGACTACCGAGGTTATGGTAGTAGCAAAGGGAATTTCCCTAGTGAGTCTCAGCTTTATCAAGATAGTCAAATAGCCTGGAATTATTTAGTAAAAATACAACAAATCCCTCCTGAGAGAATTGTCATTTACGGCGAATCAATGGGGGGAGCAGTTGCTATAGATTTGGCAGTAAAACATCCAGAAGCAAGTGGATTAATTGTGCAAAGCTCTTTTACATCAATGGCAGAGGAAATCAAATATAGAGATTGGTTACGGATGTTTCCCATCGATCTGCTGCTAACACAAAAGTTTGATTCTATTTCTAAAGTTCGTTCTCTACGTCTTCCCGTTTTATTTATTCATGGAACTGATGACAGCATTGTTCCATCCTACATGAGTCAGCAGTTATATGATGCTGCCCCTGAACCCAAACAACTTTTATTAATTCCAAAAGGAAAACATGTCCAAATTTATCAACCTGGAAGTAACTCGTATTTACAAGCAATTCAGAAGTTTATCCAAAAGGTAGAGTCTCAAGAGTAAGAAATAGATCCATCACAATTACCTTCGACACGATTCAAAAATTCGTCCAAGAATCGATTTTAGTTGTAAAACTTACAACTTCCATTGCTAAATAATTAGTAAACCTCATCTTATTCTAGATTTTTTAGAGCGAACATTGCTCAATCAGATCCCCAGATTCCCGACTTTTCAAAAAAGTCGGGAATCTTGTGCCTCACGATAAATCCTATTCTCATTCCCTGTTCTCCCTAGCCTCTAAAAAAATTTGTTACCAAAACAGAAGCCACGGATGAGTCAGCTAGCTGCACCTATAAAATCAACATAAAGTTTCAGCAATATTACTGGCAAAAGTTAAATTATTTACTAATAATCGGAATTGATGCCGACGGGATAGGCTGTAAATAATCACTTATTGAGACTGACAAATCATGGGGAGTGCAAATAATCAGGGGATTTGCAGGTGGTTTCTACCAAAAGTGACCCGCTACAGTTTAACTTTGTTGCTGAGTGCGGTAATGCTTGCTGATGCTGTGGGGGCGACACCGACAAACCGAGGGTTGCAGATAGCACAGCACCCAGGAACCACTCAACAAAATGCCACTCGTGCTGCTGCGGAACTAGTTACTCAAGAAGGGAAGGAGTTTTATCAACAAGGGACAGCAGAATCACTGCGACAAGCGATCGCAAAATATCAAGAAGCGCTGAAGCTTTGGCAACAAGTTGATGATAGACGCTGGGAAGCCGAAACCCTCAACAATATTGGCAAAGTCTACGACGATTTAGGAGAAAAGCCAGAAGCGCTCAAATATTACAACCAAGCTTTACCAATACTCCGTGCAGTGGGGGACAAGGGAATGGAAGCCACCACCCTCAATAATATTGGCAAAGTCTACAACTCATTAAAAAAAAACCAAGAAGCGCTCAAATTCTTCAACCAAGCTTTACCCATAAGCCGCGCTGTGGGAGACAGAAAAGTGGAAGCCGTCACCCTCGCCTATATTGGCAAAGCCTACGACAATTTAGGAGAAGAGCAAGAAGCACTCAAATACTACAACCAAGCTTTACCCATAAGCCGCGCTGTGGGGGACAGAGGAGAAGAAGCCAGCACCCTCATCAATATTGGCATTGTCTACTCTGATTTAGGAGAAAAGCAAGAAGCGCTCAAATACCTCAAGCAAGCTTTACCCATAAGCCGTGCTGTGGGGGACAGAAAAGTGGAAGCCCGCACCCTCAACGATATTGGCTTTCTCTACGGCTTATTAGGAGAAACGCAAGAAGCGCTCAAATATTACAACCAAGCTTTACCCATAATCCGTGCAATGGGCGAGAGAAGAAGGGAAGCCACTATCCTCAGTAATATTGGCGCTGTCTACAACTACTTTTTAGGAGAAAAGCAAGAAGGACTCAAATACTACAACCAAGCTTTAACAATACTGCGGGCAGTTGGGGACAGGGAAGAAGAAGCCAAAATGCTCTTTCATATAGCTTTTCTAGAATACAGTCGGGGTAATTTACAACCAGCCCAAACACATATTCAAGCAGCTATTGAAATATTTGAAGATTTACGCGCCAAAATAACTAACGAAGAACTACGCGCTGCTTACGTTGCCTCACTCCAACGCTGCTACCAGTTAAACACCTATCTGCTGATGGAACTGCAAAAAAAAAGACCTATAAAAAGGATATGATGCATTGGCACGAGAGCGATCGCTCTCGTGCCTATATTCTGATAGAACTACTAACCGAAGCAAACATAGACACCCGCAAAAAGATTGATTTTCGGTCAATCCATTGCTTTAATCTGCCGATTATCTTCATTTTCTGCCTTCAGCATCGCCTGCTTTACTGGTTGTTGTCCCAACAAGGCGCTGACAAACTGATTATCAAAGTTATTCACGATCGCACTTGGATACTGACCTACTTGCCACGGTGTAGCGTAATTAACACCCGCTACTAATGGCGATCGCAATGAGTCTTGGTGATAGCCGATAAATATTGAGCAATAGTTCATGCTATGTCCTATTAGAATATGACTATAGTCATGACTATGGTTATTATGAAATCAATTTCCAAAAGTAAACTCAAATCTCAACTTCTTGAGTTCTTACGACTTGTAGAGTCAGAAGGAGAAGAAATTGTAGTTACTGATCGCGGTAAGCCAGTGGTGAAAATTTCCAAATATGCACAAACACCTTCAACAGAGGAGTTATTTGGGGAAATGCGCGGTAAAGTAAAGTACTTTGAGGATTTAACTACACCAACCACTGAGGAATGGACACAATTGTGAAGATAGTCCTTGACACTTGTGCCTTAATCTGGTGGAGTTTAGATCCAGCCAAACTTTCTGAACAAGCCAAAGAAGCGTGCAACCAGATGGAAAGGGATAAAAATGGTCTTGTCCCTTCCATAGCTATATGGGAAATTGCGATAAAAATCAAAAATAAAAAACTAGATTTAGGAGTCAATCTTAACGATTACGTACTAAGGCTGAAAAAGTCTAGTACCGTTCAGATTGTACCCATTGATGAAAATATTTGGATGGAAAGTGTCAATTTAGAATGGGGTCATCGAGATCCAGTAGATCGAGTTGTTGTTGCATTAGCCAGAAATAATCAAGCTGCAATAATTACATCTGATCAGGAAATAGCAAATTTCTACTCAGAAGTAATTTGGTGAAATTGAAGAAGAATTCAGAAGTCAGAATTCAAGATTCAGAATCAAGACGCTCGTAGACTCCTAACGCTTCGCTATCAGTCGAGGATTCAGACCCGCGACTGAATTGTTGCACCACCAAATTGAAAATTTGGTGGTGCAAAAACGCCGATTATTCAGACGCGACTCGAAAATACTCGCTACCGCTGCGCTATCGAAAACTCGCTAACGCTACGCTATCCGCCAGTCATACAAAATACCCAACTGAATTCTGACTCCTGACTCCTGAATTCTGTTCGGTAAGAAAGATTGCTTACTCCATCGCCCTAATTTGCTGATTTGCTTCATTCTCTGCCTTCAGCATTGCCTGCTTTAATGGCTGTTGCCCCAACAAGGCGCTGACAAACTGGTTATCAAAATTATTCACGATCGCACTTGGATATTTACCCACCTGCCACGGTGTAGCGTAATTAACTCCTGCTACTAATGGCGATCGCAATGGATCTTGGTCATAGCCCAAATTCTTTGCTACTGATTTACGTGTTGGCAAAGCAAACCCTGTTCCTGTCCACTTTTGCATTCCTTCTTTACCTGTGAGATAAGAAATCAACTCCCAGGCTTCGGCTTTGTGTTGTGCTTGCTTATTCATTACGTAGGCAACTGTAAATACCATTGTGCCTTTTTTGTCATTAATCGTAGGCAGTGGTGCAGTAGCAAACTCTACTTGCGGAAAGGTTTCAGTTAAGTAAGGAATTGCCCAGTTACCTTCAATCACCATTGCCACTTTACTCTGACCAAACATTTCACTACCTGAGTTTGTCCCCACATCAGATTTTTGGGCAGAGGATCGGTCTTTTTGATACTGGTTTACTACCAACTCTAAACCTTGTAAACCTGCTTTACTGGCAAAGGTAGCAGAACCATTTTGATCAACAAGTTGTCCACCAAAGGCTTTGATTTTATAAGCCTGACGCGCCAATTCTGGAATTTCACCAAAGCCGTATTTGTTAAGTTTGCCTGTCAATTGTTTCGAGTAAGTCCGTAATTCATCCCAAGTCGCTGGTGGATTACTCAAGCCTGCAAAGGCAAAGGCTTTTTTGTTATAAAACAAAGCAAGGGTGGAATAGTCTTTGGGAAGACCGTAAATCTGGTTCTGATATTTAAAACTGTTGAGTAGGGTATCCTCGAAGTCTACTAAGTCAAATTCGGGGGTGATGTAACTATCTAACGGTTCTAGGACAGTTTGACTCATCAAGAAAGGAGCTTCCAGCGCATCTAGATAAAAAACATCAGGTGCAGCTTCTCCAACTAAACGAGTTTTGATTACATCCATGTATTGGTCGGAAATTACCTCATATTTGACCTTAATTGCCGGATGTTGTGCCTCAAAGTCTTGCAGTACTTGTCTCAAGAGCTTTTGCTCAACGGGAGAACCTCCCCAACCACTAAGTTTGATGGTGACTGTGGTAGATGCTAACGGTTGGCTTGGTAATTGTAGGCTTTGACAAGCAATAATAGCGATCGCGATCGCTATTATCAATCCCAAAAAATTAAATAATCTTTGCTTAATCACAGACAGATAACAGTTTCTCTCTTCTTACTTATACCTTCTGTTGCTAAGGAGTGAAATTTTACTTATTTGAAATTTTTGTTGAGAATTGCAAGCTAAAATAACGAAAAATTATCAGCAATGCTTTGAAGAAGGCAGAAGGCAGGAGGCAGGAGGCAGGAGGTTCAATTTAGAAGGGGATTCAAACTCCCTCCTAAATTGGGGCCACCAAACTAAAAATTTGGCGGGGGTCTTAAACCCAAGACCCGTCCGGTCACGGGCAAGAGTTAGGGGTCAGTTTTCCTCCTGCCTCCTGCCCCCTAACTCCTGCCTTCATTGATAAAGCATAGTGAATTCCTCTGCAACCGGATTTATCCAGGGTACTTCACCCATAAACATAGATTATGGATTCTGTTCAGGTTGAAACAACTGCGCCACTGACTCTGGAATTTCCCCAGATTGCCTTACCACCAACAGCAATCTCTCCAAACTCTCGAATTCCCAAGGATACTATTCGCACTAGTTTAAAAGCTTCTACTGCGGATTCTGTCTTAGCATCGGTTTACTCCCTTGGAACTGGCGGGATTTTACTCAGCAATTTATTGGTGGAATTAGGTGCTAGTCCAGTGGTATTTGGGATGCTTTGCTCCATCCCTATGTTGGTCAATCTTATTCAGCCGTTGGGTGCTTACTTGTCGGAACGCAGCACCAGCCGTTTTCAATATTCGCTGCGGACACACGGAATTGGTCGGCTGTTATGGCTGATTTTAGTAATTGGTATTGCCAGCGCCAGTTGGGGAGTGGTTGATGCTCACCAGTTAGTGATATTGACACTCTTGATTGTTCTATTTAGCAATCTTTTGGGAGGACTAGGAACTGCATCGTGGCTAAGTTGGGTGGCAATGATAGTTCCCCGACGATTGCGAGGTAGGTATTTTGGGCTACGCAGTAGCGCCGCTAGTCTAACTAATTTGGTTTGCGTACCAATAGCTGGTCTAGTTGTATCACATTGGTATGGGGGATCTCTACAAGGTTATGGGGTAGTTCTACTGGTAAGTGTTGTCTTTGGAATTATGGGATTGGGGTGTCAATATTTCCAGGTGGATATGAATCCGCGATCGCAAAACACTTATTATGGCAAGTTAACTCAAACAAGTGAGATTCAATCAGAGGTTGTAAAAGAAGAATCCTCTGAAGTGCTTCAATCAATTCATCCACCACAAAACCAATTAGCTAACAGTGTTTGGAAAAACTCTAACTTTTTGATATTTCTGCTGTATTTCAGCTTTTGGACACTTGCTGTTAACCTCAGCAGTCCTTTTTTTAACCTCTATATGCTGGATACGCTGGATTTAGATGTAAGTTACGTGACTATCTACAACAGCCTTCAGGCGGGGGCGACTTTGCTAATGCTCATCCTGTGGGGAAAATTAGCAGACAAGATAGGCAATCGTCCCATCCTCATCTGTATTGGGATTTTGGTTGGAGTCACACCATTTCTGTGGCTGGGAATTAGTATTAATCGCCTTGATATTTGGCTGTGGTTGCCACTATTGCACATTTTAGCTGGAGGTACTTGGGCAGCGATTGATTTGTGCAGTAACAATATACAATTGGCGATCGCACCAATTAAAAATCAGTCTATCTATTTTGCGATCGCAGCTGCCGTTGCTGGAGTAAGTGGCGCTTTAGGCACAACTATAGGCAGTTTCATCGTCCAATTTGCTCAGTCTGGAGGTTTACTAACTTTGTTTGTCCTCTCTGGTGTATTCCGACTAGTAGCCCTTGTTCCACTCATGTTTCTCCAAGAGCCACAAAGAAGTTAGGGAGCAGGGGAGCAGGGGGGAAGTTGCAGTAAGTTTTTCCCCTCTGCCTCTTGTGCCCCATGCCTCATTCCCCAAACTTTATTCTGCGGCGGTAGAAGTTAAAGACATTGTTTCCCACAAAACCATGTGAGGTGTTGTTAATACAGGCTGGTGTAGAGCAATCAGCTGGGCTAGGGTGTTCTTTAATTGGGTACGGGGTACGATATCATCCACAAAACCATGCTGGAGCAAATCTTCAGCAGTCTGGAAATTTTCGGGTAGTTTTTCCCGCAGGGTTTGCTCAATCACTCGCCGACCAGCAAAACCAATGGTTGCTTTGGGTTCTGCCAAAATTATATCGCCCAACATTGCAAAACTAGCGGTAACGCCGCCCGTTGTCGGATTGGTCAAAACGGGAATATATAATAATCGAGCGTCTTTATGGCGCTGTAAGGCTGCGGAAATTTTCGCCATCTGCATCAAAGAAAGCATTCCTTCTTGCATTCTCGCGCCGCCGGAGGTGCAGACGATAACTACAGGATACCGTCGTTGAGTGGCTTGTTCAATCATGCGGGTGAGTCTTTCTCCCACAACCGAACCCATACTACCACCCATGAAGCGGAAGTCCATAACCCCAAGGGCAATGGGCAAACCATTAATTTGACCTAAACCAGTTCTAACTGCGTCTATCAAGCCAATTTTATCTTGTGTTTCTCGCAAGCGATCGCTGTAGAGTTTGCGATCGCGAAATTCTAGCGGGTCGGTTGGACGCAAATGCTCATCCAGCGGTTTCCAGGTATTGCTATCTATCAATTGGCGGATGCGCTCATCACTGTCTACCCGATTGTGATGATTACATTCGACACAAACCATCTGATTGGCTTTCAGGTCTTTTGTATATGCCAACACGCCACACTTAGAACATTTATGCCACAGACCATCAGCAATTTCACGTTCTTGGCGTTCCAGGCTGGTAGATCCTGACTTCCGTCGATTTGCAAACCAATCAAATAGAGACTTTAAACCACGTGATTCTTCGTTGTTAGCCATTTTTTATTTTATTTTAAGTGGGTATGAGGTCGAAAACATGTCAAACCGTATTGGATTGTCCTTAATCATTGGTCATTCGTCTTTACTAATGACTTAATGACTACATCGTTAAACTACGCTTTTAAGCAATTCAGACCTTAATTTTCATCTTTGGTTGCCAGCTTAACGAAAATACTTATACCAATACAAGTCTCTTGCTATTTTTTTCGGCAGACTTAATTATATGAACGTACTGACAACGCCATGAGAATACCAACCTCCAAATAAAATGCTCTCCCCCTCCTACCCAAATCAATTATTCGTATTGCTAGGTTCTGAACAAGCGGCATCTGTTGCACTAGCTGTGCTTGCCAACGGTTAATCGTCGTTAAGAGGGTAATACAAGTCACAAGCTGAATATTATCAAAATGTGAAGGGCAGATGGGGTAATGTTGGTTACAGTCACGAATTATAAATATTTTTTATGAATGGGCATTGGGTATGGGGCATTGGGCATTGATAAAGAGGCAGAGGGAGTGTGGGGAGTGTGGGGAGATAGACAAAAGGTTCCTAACCTTCCACACCTTCCACACCATGAGTGATAAATCCGGGTGTACCCTGCTCCCCTTGCTCCCTTGCTTCTTCTGTAGTTCAATTCAAGACGCTGGAAAAAATAACCGCAGGTAACTAGACAAAATAGCTTCACCGCTAAATAGGGTAATCACAGATCCTAAAGCCAAAAAAGGGCCAAAAGGCATCTTTTGTCCTAACTTTTGTCGCGATGTTTCTTGATTTGCGGCTTTACGTCTACGCATAATAACACCAGTGCCAATTAATGCTCCCAGCGCACAGGCAAGAAAACTAGCCAAGAGTAAATATTTCCAGCCTAACCAGGCTCCCATCATAGCTGCTAACTTGGCATCACCCGCACCCATTGCAGTTTTACCAAAGGCAATTGAACCCAATAGGGCGATCGCATCAAATAGCCATAAGCCTAATACTGCACCAACTATCGCCATTATCAGGTGATTTACCAATTCCACAAAACTACCTTCTGGTAGAAAACCAACTACCATTTGAAACAAAATCCCTACCACTAAACCCGACTGAGTAAGTGGATTAGGTAGGGTCATTGTATCTAAGTCAATGAGCGATAGCGCTAATAACCAACTGCAAAAAGCCCAATAGCCTATTGTTAAAGTCGAAACTTGAAATACCAAAAAAATTAGTAAAAAAATTATGCCCGTTACCCCTTCTACCACAGGATAACGGACAGAAATTTTGCTCTTGCAATATCGACACCGCCCTCTTAAGGAAATCCAGCCGAATACTGGTACATTGTCGTAAGCTTTTAGCTGGTTTAAGCATTTAGGACAACGAGAAGGCGGCCAAAGAATTGACAACCCAGCAGGTAGGCGATAAACAATAACATTGAGAAAACTACCAATAGATGCACCCAAAGCAAAGACCATTACACTCGCCGGGATGGCGAACAAAATGTCCATACAGTCATTTGTCCTTTGTCATTTGTCTTGTGTCATTTGTGCTTTGTCATTTGTGCTTTGTCAATAACTAATGACCAATGACTAATGACCAATGACTAATACATGTGGGATTCAATTTGACTTAAGGGCACAAAACACTCTTGAGGTAAAAGAACTGGTTGGTTAGTAAAAATAACCTTACCTCGATGAGTCACACGATTAATTGCTACACCGGAAGGTTGCCCAGCTATTTCGGGATGGACTTCACAGTGAGTATAGTATATCTGCCCAGCAGCTCTGATTACAGAGGGATCAATCAAAGGCGATTGGTTTTTTGGGGCGGTAAAATTTGCTTGTCCTTGTCGTAATGCGTACACTATCGACTGTTATTTGATTGCTAGATTTCCCTTTAGTCTACCCGAAACTTATAGCAAAGGTTGCCAAATTGCCCAAGTTGCTATGCAAAATTATTTTTGTTCGATAGCTTTGATGAGTGAGTCTCCCATAGCGCGGCAACCAAGGAGATTTTTTCCTGGAGAAATTATATCCCCTGTGCGATCGCCTTGTTCTAAAACTTGCAATACGGCTTGTTCTATGTGGTCTGCCGCTTTTGGTTGGTCTAAACCGTAGCGCAACATCATCGCCGCACTCAAAACCTGTGCTAAAGGATTTGCCTTATCCTGTCCGGCAATATCTGGGGCGGAACCATGAACTGGTTCAAATACACCAGGCCCAGAAGCGCCTAAACTAGCTGAGGGTAACATTCCAATACTACCTGTGAGCATGGCAGCAGCATCAGAGAGAATATCACCAAACAAATTGCCTGTAACTATAGTGTCAAATTGCTTGGGAGCGCGTACTAACTGCATAGCAGCATTATCTACATATAAATGAGAGAGTTCGATATCTGGATATTCTTGAGAAAGTTGGGTGATGCGATCGCGCCACAACTGAGATACTTCTAATACATTCGCTTTATCCACCGAACAAAGTTTTCCACCGCGTTTTTTTGCCGCTTCAAAAGCCACCCGCCCAATACGTTCAATTTCAGATTCGGTGTAAACCATTGTATTTACACCGCGTTTTTCACCTGTTTCTGTGGCAAAAATCCCTTTAGGTTTACCGAAGTAAATCCCGCCAGTGAGTTCACGCACCACCATAATATCCACGCCTTCTACAATTTCGCGTTTCAAAGTCGAGGCGTCGATTAGCTGGGGCAAAATTTTCGCTGGGCGCAAATTGGCAAATAATCCTAAACCGGCACGTAGTCCTAACAAACCTGCTTCTGGGCGTAAATTGGATGGCAGGGAATCCCACTTGTAGCCACCAATGGCTGCGAGTAATACAGCATCACTGTTACGACAAGCTTCGAGAGTTGCAGATGGCAGGGGTTCACCTGTGGCATCAATTGCTGCACCACCAATAAGGGCTTCTTGGAATTCAAACTTCAGATCAAATTGCTTCCCTACGACTTTCAGCACGTCTACCGCCACTGCCATAATTTCAGGGCCAATGCCATCGCCGGGTAGTAGAGTAATGCGGTAGTTCTGGGTCATAGCTGATGATTACTAGGTAAATGCTTACAGATCAAATATCATACCTAGCAAAATGTACCGATGGAGTTTTTAATTTATTTAGGGGTTGTCTGAATCGCCCTTTTGATGACCAGACACAAAAACGGATTTTTATACAGAACTTACGCAACTGGCATATTATTTTTAGTTTGTAGTGAGGACTTTAGTCCTCAAAATCAGGGCTGTTCGCGGAGTATTCCCGTAGGGTAGCCCTTACTACAAACCAAAAGGTTTAATTTTTTGTGACACTTGCGTAAGTCCTATTATGTAAAAAGTGCACAAGCAAGACGAGAAGTAGAAAAAAACTGCTATGTAGTAACGATTATCTAGACTAGAAAATCCAGATAATCGCTACGAATACCACCTTATTTTATGACCTGTTCCAAACTTTGATGAAGGCAATCACTGAATGTCCACAAGCATTCATCATTACCCCATTTACCGTACCACCGATCGCAGAGCCTATAAAAGGTACTATCTTTGCTACGTTCAGTAAAGTTTTTTCGCCTGCTTTAGAGATTAACTTAATTCCTAAAGCTTTATTTATCTCAGTAAAAGTTTTACCAGGGACAGACATCAAAGCTTTTTGAATAGCCTGTTGTGCTGCCTTAGTTCCCAATTTATTTGCAAGTTCAGATACACTAACTCCAGCAGCAGCAGCTAAGACTAGGGGTTGTGTAGAATCGCTTGTTATGTCAATGCCGTAAATTGTGAAAAGAGCGGATGTTAGCTTAACTTGGGAATATAGTGTAATTACAACATCACTTGGTATCCCGACTATTCCCAAAAGGCCATTACTAATACCATTGCCCACTGACCAAAGTGTTGATTGGTAGATGACATTATTTGCCATATTATCTCTATTACCGATCCAGCGCGAATCGTTCACATAAGTTTGCCCCCACTTGTTACCACCTTCAATAGCACTAGCAATAGTTTGCCCGATAACAGGCATTTTCATAATCGATTCAAAATCCATACAGCTTTTACCTGATTAACTGAGAAGACCTAGAGATTTCTAGCTTTAGTATTCCCCGTAGCAAAACTTAAGAATTGGTATTATTTAAAACTTTAGTGAAGATAGGGTAAATAATGCCCATGACTAAAAGCAGCTTTATATAAAGCCAGTTTCAATTTCCGAAACCAACCTGACAAAAGCTGTAGAAAGAGGTTAGGTTAACTGTTAATCACAAGCCGCACCCCAGCAGCGATGGTAAAAGAATTAGCAATTTGCACCCGTGGGCTAACTAAGCAATTTGACCGCCACGTTGCTGTCAATGATATTGATTTAGAAATCCAGGCGGGGGAAGTATATGGACTGATTGGGCCGAATGGCGCAGGTAAAACAACTCTCATCCGAATGTTGGCAACTGCTGAAGAACCAACTACGGGTGAGATTTATATTAATGGCGATCGCCTACTCCGTGACAAGAGTAATCCCAAACTCAAGCGTCGTCTTGGCTACCTACCCGATGACTACCCACTGTATGAGGATTTAACAGTCTGGGACTACTTAGATTATTTTGCGCGTCTTTATCGTTTACGAGAACCACGCCGCACTCAACGTCTACATGAAGTTTTAGAACTAATCCAACTTGGTAATAAACGTAATAGTCGGATTTCTACGCTGTCGCGGGGGATGAAACAGCGCTTAAGTTTAGCGCGAACGATTATCCACGAACCGATTTTACTACTACTGGATGAGCCTGTTTCTGGGCTTGACCCCATTGCTAGGATGCACTTTCGTGAAATCATCAAAGCTTTGCAAGAAGCTGGGATGACTGTAATCATTTCTTCCCACGTTCTCAGTGATTTAGCTGAACTTTGTACTTCTGTGGGAATTATGGAACTTGGCTTTTTGGTAGAAAGTACTTCCCTACAGCAACTTTACCAACGTCTTGCCCATCAGCAAATTGTGATATCAACTCTGGGGAACTTAGAGACACTTTTGAGTGAACTTAAACATCATTCTTTAGTAGAACAGTGGGAGGTAATACCAGGAAAAAACAGCGTGCGGGTGAATTTTTCGGGCAAAGATGAAGATAGTGCTGAGTTGTTGCGATCGCTAATTAAAGCAGGCATTCCTCTGACTGATTTTCACTGCACACAAGAAGACTTAGAAACTATTTTCTTAAACTTAGGTCACAAACAAGCATCTTGATACAGGAATCCGCTTTGATTTCTGAACGAATTTGCGTAGACAGGCAATAGGCAACAGGAAAAAAGGCTTCTTAGTTGTACTGAGTTTTTTCAGAAATCAAATATGAGTCCTATACGTCAATAAATATCACTTTTCCATTTTTGGAGAATTTTTCATCCTATGCTCAATTTAATAGACAAAATCGGCGATTGGAATCCGCAACTATTTCGGGAACTCAAAGGTCGCCTGAAGTTTTTTAATGTAGCGATCGCAGTTGCTACATCTCTACTTCTACAACTGGTAGTTTTTTTATATCAGTTACGCGAGTTTCCTGATGATCAATACGCGCTAACTGCTACATACTGTCGTTTACGTCAAGTATATGAACTGCGACAAAACCAGGCTTACCAGAAATCAAATCAACCTCAAATTGATTATTTCAATGATTTCTTCTCAAAGAATTTTTGTCCACAAAACGAAATTGATTGGCAGTTATGGTGGCGAGATCACTGGGAATATATATTCCTCTCTTTGAGTGTAATTTTTGTATTTACACTCTTAGTTGCGGGCACTTATTTGCTGATTAATGACTTAGCTAAAGAAGAAACTCGCGGCACACTGAATTTCATCCGTCTCAGTCCTCAATCAGAAACAAGTATATTGACTGGCAAGTTGCTAGGAGTTCCAAGTTTAATTTATCTCGTTATTTTAGCAGCAATTCCTTTACATTTGTGGTCTGGAAGTTCAGCAAGAATTGCATCTAGTTACATTTTTAGTTATTACGCAATTCTTGCTGCTAGTTGTATTTTTTTCTACAGCGCTGCATTACTATTTGGCTTAGTTAGTCGCTGGTTTAGTGGTTTTCAGCCTTGGTTAGGTAGTGGTGCAGTTTTGCTTTTCTTGTTCACAACGATGGTACTGGCATCGTCTTATAGCAATAGTTTAAATAATTCAACTACTTGGTTTAGGCTATTTAGCCCTTGGGATACAACAAATTATCTATTTCCTAATTTGTTCAATCTGTCCAAGGCTTCTCCCCTGAAAAGTTTGGAGTTTTTCTATTTACCATTAGGGGCAAATATTGTTAGTGCTGTTGGCTTTCATTTATTGAATTTAGGATTGTGCAGTTACGGAATTTTCCAAGCTCTTAAACGTTGCTTTCGTAATCCTCAAGCCTTAATAATCAGCAAGAAACAAAGTTATTTATTGGTAGCTTTTTGCCAGGTTATGATGTGGGGATTTAGCTTACAACATTGGAACAGTAATTCCACCTTGTATAATCAGGTTGGGCAAAATTTAATTTTTCTAGTTCTATACAACTTGATGTTGGTTTTAAGCTTAATTGCAGTTCTTTCCCCTCACCGTCAAGATGTACAAGATTGGGCAAGATATCGACATCAGGGAGTTTCTAGTCACAAAAGTGTTTGGCAGGATCTAATTTGGGCTGAAAAAAGCCCTGCACTCGTAGCGATCGCTATTAATTTGACAATTATTACTATTCCCTGGCTAGTTTGGATTTCACTTACATCTGTTTTTGATACAGACCATAGCCCAAATTGGGAAGGTGACAATTTTGATAGGTTGAAAGTACTTTTAACTATAGCTTTGTCTATCAGTTTAATGATGATTTACGCTACCATCGCCCAATTGATACTTTTACTGAAAACTCCTAAACGTTCTTTCTGGGCAATAGGTACTATAAGTGCAGTAACATTCCTACCACCGATGATTCTAGAATTTATTGGTATGTCGTCGTGGAAACATCCTACTGTCTGGTTATTCTCAACTTTTCCTTGGGCAGCGATAGAATACTCTGGCGCGACAACAATTTTTATGGCGCTTCTAGCCGAGTTGACTGTTTTAGCGTTGTTAAACTTCCAGTTGACAAGGCAGGTGAGGTTAGCAGGCGAATCTGCTACGAAAGCATTATTGGCCGGACGTTAGGTAAGTAGTTATCGATAAAGTTAGAACCCCGATTTCTTTGAGAAGTCGGGGTTCTTGTTTTTCATGAATGGTTTAAGACTGCTATATTATCTATTATTTGCCAATATCGGCTGTTAAATTTTTAATAAACACAAGTATTACAACAATCAGAAAATCATGTTAAATATCCCTACTCAAGACCTACGCCATACAGCCATCCAGTTTTTAGAACAAAGTCCCCCACAGCGTCTACAAATTCTTAAGCAACTGGGCATAGCTCGTTATGAGTTTTTAACTAAAATGCGACTAAATGAAGCAAATATCATCTGTATTATGCGGTTTTTTAAATATCCAAGTCAGCTAAAGTTTCCTAATCTGATCGGAGCAGATTTATCTGGTTTAATTTTAGATGATATAAACTTCATTCGAGGTAATTTATCAGGGGCAAATCTACAAGGTAGTAGTTTAATTAATGCAGACCTTTTATTTGCAAACTTTACGAAAGCCGACTTAAGAAATGCAGATTTACAAGGTGCAACTCTTAACGAGACTATTTGGTTGGAGACTCTAGTAGACAAGTGTCATCTTGGCGTAGGTACTGGTTTAAATAATCTGCAACGTCAAGAATTAAAACTACGCGGAGCTAGATTTAATTCTTGAGCAGATGGTAATTAAAACACAAAAAATTATAAGATGATTAAATTGAAATTGACTGGATAAGTTAATGAGTATTAAGTTGCCCCAAAAATTGATGTTGCTCGGTTCAGGAGAACTAGGCAAAGAAGTTGCGATCGCAGCTCAACGTCTTGGTAATTATGTAATTGCTGTTGACCGCTATGCCAATGCTCCAGCGATGCAGGTTGCTGATGCTTATGAAGTTATTTCTATGCTCAGTGCAGATGATTTAGAAGCTGTAGTGACAAAGCATCAGCCAGATATCATTATACCAGAAATTGAAGCCATCAGAACCGAAAAACTGAGCGAATTTGAGCAGCGAGGTATTACAGTTATACCCACTGCGGCTGCTACTAACTATACAATGAACCGCGATAGAATTAGGGAACTGGCACATCAAAAATTGGGCATCAGAACGGCTAAATATGGTTATGCAACAACTCTAGAAGAATTGATTGCGATTTCTGATGAAATTGGATTTAGTAATGTTGTTAAACCTGTGATGTCATCATCTGGTAAAGGTCAGTCTGTAGTGCAGGATAAGAGTGAGGTTGAAAAGGCTTGGAATTATGCGATCGCTAATTCTAGAGGAGACAGTCAAAAGGTCATCGTAGAAGAATTTATTAACTTTGAAATTGAGATAACTTTACTGACAATTAAACAGTGGAATGCACCGACAATTTTCTGTTCTCCTATTGGTCATCGCCAAGAACGAGGAGATTATCAAGAATCGTGGCAACCGGCAGAAATTTCGGAAGAGAAGATATTAAGAGCGCAAGAAATAGCCATAAAAGTCACTGATGCATTAGGAGGAGCCGGAATTTTTGGTGTTGAATTTTTCATTACCAAAGATGAAGTGATTTTTTCTGAACTTTCTCCCAGACCCCACGATACGGGAATGGTGACATTAATCTCACAAAATCTCAATGAATTTGAACTACATCTGCGAGCTATTTTAGACTTGCCAATTCCTCATATAGAACAGTTAGGAGCATCAGCTAGTGCGGTAATTTTAGCATCAGAAAAATCTGATTCTGTTGCTTTTGATGGTGTAGCCGATGCTTTGTCAGAAAAAGATGTAGATATTAAATTATTTGGTAAACCGAATGCTCATCCTTATCGGCGAATGGGCGTAGCTTTAGCGAAAGGTATTAATATCCAAGAGGCTAGAGAAAAAGCTACTAGAGCCGCAAATAAAATCACAATTATCTGATACCACCCTACTTTAGCAAACGCAGTGCTACATAATTGCGATCGCGCTCAAAAGACTAATTAGCGATCGCACAACCAGAAGCAGAAGCAGTGGGAGTAAGTGCCGCCTCCCTCCTTAACTAGTACAACACGGCGGAAATAAACCAATCATTCTAAATCAACGAAACCCTTATGCTGTATTAATTTTTAATTTTTAATTTTTAATTCCGCCTTGCGGTACTAGCTTGATCTGATCTCTACAACCTGCCTGTAAAATTGAATAGATACATCAAGGCTTTTAGGCGCTGTGAACTTTTTTATCGGTTGTGCTGTTTGGGCATATAAAGGTTGGGTAGGCGAACTTTATCCCCAAGGAACTCGTACTGCCGATTTTCTCCATCTCTACAGTCGTCGTTTCACGACTGTAGAAGGTAACACCACCTTTTATGCCGTGCCTAACGAAGAAACTGTAACCCGTTGGGCTGCCGAAACACCAGCAGGTTTTAAATTTTGCCTGAAATTACCGCGAGATATTACTCATCAAGGGTTGCTACAACCTTATATTCCAGCCGCTTTAAAATTTCTGGAGGGGATGCGGCCTTTAGGTAAGCATCTTGGCCCAATGTTTGCCCAGTTACCACCCAGTTATGCACCTGTATTGCTTGACGATTTGACCAACTTTTTGGAAGCTTGGCCGCATACAGAAGCACCCCTAGCGGTGGAAGTTCGGCATTCCGACTGGTTCAGGGAACCCCATGCTAGTAATTTGACGGCGCTTTTAGAAAACCTCGGTGTGGGACGGGTACTGTTAGACTCGCGCCCCATTTACACCGGAGATGATGACCCCCAGCTGCTATCGGAACGGCGTAAACCCAAATTACCGTTGCAATTGAGCGTGACAGCGCCTTTTACGCTGATTCGGTTTATTTCTCATCCAAATTTATCAGTGAATCAGCCATTTATGGAAGACTGGGTAAAGCAGATTCAGCAATGGTTGCAGATGGGAGTGCGAATTTATTTCTTTGTTCATTGTCCAATAGAAGCGCGATCGCCCAACATAGCGCGTCACTTCCAACAGCTATTGGAACAAAGTGATACACCAGTTCCACCTCTACCTTGGAATAACCTAGAGCATCCCCCCAATCAACTCAGTTTATGGTGATTTCAGCGAAGTTTTTAATAGTAGTTCTATCAAAGGAGGTTGAAATGAGTCGTCTTCTTTATGAAAGTTCGGTCTCATACAAAGGATATCTCATCATTCCATTTGTTTTTGGCAAGGCGGATAATTACGAGATTTATTCATATAAGTTGCTATCGGAAATTGGGCACAAAAGCCAATTTCATAAAGCGGAAAATCCAGCAGGAATTTATGGAAGTGGTGTTAGTAATATTGTTGATATTGCTAAAGAACATATTGAACACAATTCCGAGTTTGTTCCCCAATCGGATAATTTCAAGTCTCGCTACATTTACAAAAACAATTTGATTATCATCTTCCAAGAAAGAGACAAATATTTTTATGACCATTATCCACCAGAATTATTGAATAATATTGCAGCTCCAAAATTATTCAAGTCCGAATATGAATGTTTGAGTTGGATTAAGCAAGGGTTTGATGGGCGACATGTGCAGCAAAGAGCTATTTGAATACCCCCTTAATCCCCCCGATGTATTGGGGGGAAACCGGAAAATAATCTAGTTTCCTCCCCTTTACAAGGGGAGGGTTAGGGTGGGGTAAAAATATTTGATACATCAATCATGACTTTTCAAACAACCTCTTAGGAGTTATATCAAGTTCGGATCAACACTTATCACTTTTTCCAGATTCAGGCTTATAGTAAAGGGCTGATTTATATAAGACTTGTTCTTGATGGGTTTCTAAAGTGCAATGAGATAAAGGGTAAGTTACACAAGTAACAACATAACCAGCCTGTATTTCACTTGGACGAAGAAATTTTTGCTCGTTTTGATCAACTTCACCGCTAATAAGTTTGGCGACACAGGCAGAACATTCGCCTTGTTTACACCCAGACGGTAGGCGGATACCAGCTTCTTCTGCTATATCCAAAATATATTGATCGTCTGGTACTTGAATGCTGCGATCTAACCCAAGTGTAGGATTGATGAATCGAACTTGATAAACTACCATCTGCTGTTTCTAATTATTGTTTAACTGCTTTCATCGACAGACTAATTCGCTTAAGTTTCTCGTCGATTTCTAACACCTGCACTTTGACTACTTGTCCAACTTTGACAACTTTGTTGGGATCATCTACAAATCTATCAGCAAGTTGGGATATGTGTACCAAACCATCTTGATGTACGCCGATATCAACGAAAGCACCGAAGTTTGCGACGTTTGTCACGATTCCTTCTAGTTCCATTCCCGTTTTTAAGTCTCTAATTTCTTTAATTCCTTCTTTGAAGGTGGCATACTTAAACTCAGCACGAGGATCTCTACCGGGTTTTTCCAGTTCACTGAGGATATCGCGCAGTGTGGGTTCGCCGACGCTATCGGTAACATATTTCTTCAGGTTGGTCTTTTTGAGTTTTTCGGCGATTTGTGTTACCTGATTTAATGGCACATTTAGATCAGATGCGATCGCTTCTACTACAGAATAACTTTCTGGATGCACTGCTGTATTATCTAATGGGTTGTCACCGCCGCGAATCCGCAGAAAACCTGCTGCTTGTTCAAAGGCCTTTGGCCCCAGCTTCGGAACTTTCAAAAGTTGGCGGCGATTTTTAAAGGCTCCATACTGGTTGCGATAGGCGACAATGTTATTGGCAACACTTGCCGTAATCCCAGAGACGGAAGTTAGAAGTTCTTTGGAGGCGGTGTTTAAGTCTACGCCGACGTAATTCACGCAGCTTTCTACGGTGTCATCTAACTTCTTTTTCAACAACTTTTGATCGACATCGTGCTGATATTGTCCCACACCAATGGATTTGGGATCGATTTTCACCAGTTCCGCCAAGGGGTCTTGCAAACGGCGGCCGATACTAATAGCACCGCGCACGGTAATATCTAAATCGGGAAACTCTTCTAACGCTACTTTACTTGCAGAATATATAGATGCGCCAGATTCATTCACCATCACCTTAACTGGTTTGCGTTCTATGGTTTGTAATACTTGCGTCACAAATTCCTCTGTCTCACGAGATGCTGTACCATTACCGATGGCGATTAACTCAATCTTGTACTTTTCAATCAGATTTTTGACAGCTTGTGCTGCTTTGAGGCGTTGTTCAGCCGCTTGGTGAGGAAATACTGCTTGATATTCCAAAAATTTTCCAGTTTGGTCGAGGACTGCAACTTTACACCCAGTTCTAAATCCAGGGTCTATGGCCAGTGTTGGTTTCATCCCTGCTGGTGCAGATAGCAGCAACTCCCGCAGATTAGTTTCAAATGTCTTGATTGATTCTATATCTGCATAGACTTTAATCTCAGAAATCACCTCTCCCATTAGAGATACTTTCATCAAACGGTTAAATGCATCCTTCAACATCGCTTGATAAAAATCCCGAATTGTCCGCACTTTGGTTTTAATTTCTTTTGACTCAAGATAGTAAAGTACCGTATCTTCATCGAAAGCAATTTCAAAGCTTAATACTTTTTCGGTTTCACCCCGACACAAGGCCAGCATATTGTGGGGTGCAATATTTTTTACCTTAATTTGATAGTTACGGTACATCTCAAATTTGGTTGTACCTTCGGGATAATCATCTTTGATGCGGGAGACAAATACCCCTTCGTCTAAAAGATAATCGCGGATATATGCGCGTAACTCAGCTTTTTCAGCTACTTCTTCCGCCAAAATGTCAGCAGCACCTTTAAGCGCTTCTTCTGCTGTTTTTACTCCTTTGGTTTCAGAAATATACTTAGCTGCTTCTTCTTCCAAGGAAGCAGTTGCAGCATTTTTGACATTTAGCGACTTGATGAATTCCGCCAGTGGTTCGAGTCCTTTTTCTCTGGCGATGGTGGCGCGGGTGCGTCGCTTTGGTCGATAAGGTAAGTATAAATCCTCAAGTTCGGTTTTTTGTAAGCAGGATGAGATTTTGGCTTTAAGTTCATCTGTAAGTTTACCTTGGTCAGCGATCGCACTTAAAATTACAGATTTTCGTTCTTCAAGTTCTGTTAAATAAGTATATCGATCAGCCAGTTCACGTAGTTGCACTTCATTCATCTCATCGGTGCGCTCTTTGCGGTAACGTGCAATAAAGGGAATTGTTGCACCCTCCGCCAAAAGTTCCAGCGCGTTTTGCACCTGATGGGGTTTGAGGTTTATTTCAGTTGCCAGTAGTTGAGGAATGTTCAGCATTAGGTGTCTAAAATGAAAAAATGAAAATGTTACTTCTAAAGGTAATATGCTAGAACCTTATCTTGGCGCAAGACCAAATTTTTCAGCCAATTTACCAGATGATTACTCACAAGAGGGGAATTGGCGAAATAGAAAAAAACCACCTACGCAAGTTTTCAACCCTTTCAATCCCTATAGATGAATAAGCATTTGTATAGGATAGTGCAACGAAACTGAGTCAAGAGAATGATACAAGGAGTTTCACCGAAGGCATTGTGTAATCTCTACAAACTAAGCAAGCTACGCGCAGTCTTTCTTAACTTACTACTTAAAGCAAGCTTGGCGCACCATCAACCACAGAAGAAGGAGTTTTTCGCCCAGCTTTTGGGTACTTCATCTATCGCAATAATTATTCCCATTGGCATAATATACAACGTTGCATAGTCTTTATTTTCTATAATATTTATTTCAAACGACTATTGTGGCTCAAACCTGATTGGATGTAAGATCAACCACAATTACAAAAACAATTTCAATTTGTTTTATAAGCACAACAACTTTTAGTCCAGAGGTTAGTAAAATGCCTTTGTTTTTCTTGATACCATTGTGTACTGCTTTAGCCACTGGCTACTTGTTCAAAAAAAGTACTGATGAAATTGCATATCTTTCAGGTGTATTTGCTGCTATTAGCTTGATTTTAAGTTTGGTATTAGCGCCTTGGCAGATTCAGTTTGGATTGTTAATCATTGTCTTCATTATTACCAACAGAATTTTGCAGGATAATGAGTCCAAACAATAGGAAAACAAATTACATAAACTGAATAATCACAACCACAACGATTCATACCCTTGATTGCCATCTATAATTTTTCTTGTAATTTAGTGTAACTCTGTGCTACGTCTTGCCAAGGGTTGCACCGTTGTTCGAGTTTAAATTTTGCTTTCGGAAACTCTTAGCTTGGGACTTATCGAGTTTGATCCTAAGTCCCTAACTCTGCAAGTCTTAGTATCCAGAAGTGCTTCATAAATGTACAAATCCTCAAAATAAAAATTCACATAAAGTTTTGATTCTATGAAGTTTTTGTTTAAGTATATTTTCGGTAAATGAAGTTTTGATGAAGTATGACGATAAATTTGCAACACGCTTTTCTCGTGGTATTCTAGTAGGTGATTATATGTAACAATAAACTTGGAGAAAAAACTTAGTTAAAATTACCAAGAGAAATCAAGCAAACCTAATACTCGATAATCTAAAATTATATCAAATACAATGCAATCAAGGTCAACTCCGAGTTGATTAGCCAACCCTAGTTTGCATTAGCTGTTAGTGTTGTCAAAAGCTCTATTTGGATATTCAGTAAAAGTCCACAGAAACCTGTAAAGCGCATTACCGTAGAATGATTTGTCGAGTCTACAATTTACGCAGCCAAGCAGACTTCTGTTACTTATTGGGTTCCCATGTCCAAAAAGAGCATATATACACACTCGATTTGAGAAAAATTGTTATGAATCGGCTTAGTTCCCGTTCGAGGTTATAGATACATCTGTGAGCCAGAATAAGTTCTATGGTATGTCAGTAAATTAATAAACTTTCCTGAAACCAATTAAGAACATTTATCAATCCAGTTAAGTTAATGGCTTGAGAAGTTCAGTAGTTTCTTCAACAAGATATCTACAGCAGGATACAACTAATGACAGTTAATAAATGGATTAATCAAAAATTCTGGCAATCCATTTTTATTTGTTTAGCTCCATTTGTTGCACATATAAGTCGAATCCAAGTTGAGCATAAGCAATGTCTACGACGGGCTACGCCTAAGCACACTGCTAAACTTTGTTCAGAGGTCATTTATGGCAAAGCCTTCAACCTTCACTACATCTGTATCTTTTATAACCTAGATATTGCGATCGCACTAAAACTAGTTTTGAAGCGTAACTGGCGCTCTATTGCGAATCATACAAATACCATCATGGAAGCCGCATAGTATTTAGTTGTTAACTCTAGGACATGAGCTTCAACGTTTATTTTGATATCAGCCCTTTAAACATAGCTTCCTAACTTTGTTGTCTATTTACTGAAGTAGAGGTTGAATTGCACAGAAGGTGTGACCAAAATCCAAAACAAAACGTTTAAAGAAACGGGCTGTTTACTGTCTGGTTCATACCTACTATATCGACTGAGGCAAATGTACTATGAAATCTATCTCGCAAATTTCCAGCTTTAAAATAATTCCTTATACTATCTTGTTTATCAGCATTTTATTTAGTATTTCTGGACAATTGCTGATGAAGCATACCATGAGTCATCCAAACGAGGGACTATTAACTTGGGAATTTCTGCAAAAATTAGCATTAGCTATTACTGTTTATTGCTTGGGAGTAGTAAATTGGATATTGGCTCTGAGAACTGTAAAACTAAGTATTGCTTATCCACTGACTAGTTTAAATTATGTCGGTATACTTTTCGGCTCATACTACTTTTTTAATGAAGAGATTACACTAACTCGGATAGCGGGAGTCATCACGATTTTTGTGGGTGTTCTCTTAGTTGTGATTCCACTTAAAAAGTCTATATAAATTTTCTCTAGTAAATTCCATAAAAAGTATTGACAAATGAACATCATTACTTGGCTGCTTTTAATGTTTGTAGTTTTATTGGGAACAACAGCTAACCTTTCACTAAAATATGGACTTTACATTTCTAGCCCTACTAAGGGAGAAAGCACATCTATCCGAAATCTGTTATTTTCTCGTTATTTTTTGATTTGGTTTGTCTGCTATATATTCATGACTGTCTTGTGGCTTTATGTATTGCGGATAATCCCTCTGAGTCAAGCGTTTCCAGTTCTAGGATTAATGTATGCACTTATACCAATTGCTTCTCACTATCTTCTAAAAGAGCAGGTGATATTTAGCCAGTGGGTAGGAATTTCTATTATTATCACTGGTGTGGTTCTTGTTGTTAACTAATAGTTAAAAATGCCATAAGTTGGGTTATTAATATTAAAAATGAAAAGTTTATGAGAGATAAATATCAAAAACATTTCTACAAAAATCTAAATTTATGAATATAGGCATTATTGGCGGGGGTATAACTGGGTTAGTATTAGCCCAACGTCTTTCACATCAAGGACATACTGTCACTGTATTTGATAGCAACAAGCAGCTTGGTGGACTTACAACCTATCATGATTATGGGTTATTTACCTGGGATCGTTTTTATCATGTTATCTTACCTTCTGATACTCATTTAATAAATTTTCTCAGAGATATTGGTCTTGGAGATAAACTGCGTTGGCATCGGAGTTTAACAGGTTTCTACGACAATAAAAAATTCTATTCTATAAGTAACGCTATAGAGTTTTTGCGCTTTCCTTTATTTGGACTGATAGGAAAAATCAGATTAGCTTTTACCCTTTTATATGGTTCACGCCTGAATAACTGGCGACGCTTAGAGAAGATTTTAGTTGAAGATTGGCTCTTAAAACTCGGTGGTAAAAGCACATACGAAAAGCTCTGGAAACCCTTGCTTTTATCCAAACTAGGAGAAAATTATAAGCGAATATCAGCAGTTTTTATCTGGGCTTACATCAAACGACTATTTTCAGCGCGAGATTCTTCATTAAATAAAGAACAACTTGGTTATGTCTCAGGCGGTTACAAAACTGTTTTTGACCATATAGAAAAATTAATTTATGCGGCTGGAGGTCATATCCACACAGGTGTCGCAGTGGAATATATTGCACCTAATCCAGGAGGTGGAATGTGGGTAGAATATCAGGGCAAAAAGGAGCATTTTGATAAAGTCATTTTTACTGGCCCAGTTAATATTCTGCAACAGGTTGCTGCTAATGAGTTGGTGAAAGTTTCAAAGACTGGTGAAACAGTAGAATACCTGGGCGTAGTCTGTATGATACTGATTACTCGCAAGGCTCTAGTGCCTTATTACGTAGTAAACATTGCCGATAAAAATATTCCTTTTACCGGAGTCATCGGTATGAGCAATTTAGTTTCTTTGCAAGAAACAGCAGGATATCACATGACATTCCTGCCAAAATATATACTTTCCACTGACCCGTTATTAAAACAGCCAGATGATGAATTGCGCCAAGTATTCTTCCAGGGTATACGCTTGATGTTCCCTGAACTCAAAGCAGATGACATTGTAGCGGCACACATTAATCGAGCTATTAAAGTTCAGCCACTACAAGTTTTAAATTATTCAAGCCTTGTTCCACAAGTGAGTACAGAGAACGATGATTTTTTCGTCGTTAACACCTCACAGTTGGTTAATGATAGCGTCAATAACAACGCAGTTGTGCGACAAGTTGATGAATTTCTCAAGAAATCAACATTACTGAATTCTTGAAATTTGAAAATGATATTTTGAAAATTACACGAGGTACTTATGAGTCTTTTTGTTCTTTTACCCGCATATAACGAGCAAGCATCAATTCGTCCCTTGTTCAAAAGATTTCAGACATTACAGGAAATCTCTAAGATGGAGATAAAACTGATTCTTGTTGATGATGGTAGTAGTGATGCAACTGCCGAGACAGCTTTAGAAGAAGCTGAATCACTGGGCATATTACTGAAATTAGTCCAACATCCCAAAAATGCTGGTTTAGGTCAAGCAATTAAAACAGGTTTCATGACTTTCTTAGAAATCTCTAAAGAAGGTGATTTTTTAGCTGCGATGGATTGCGACAACACTCAACCACCAGAACTCTTAATCAAGATGTATGACACCATGATAGCTGGTAGCTATGATATTGCGATCGCATCTAGATATCGAAAAGGTTCTAAAGTCATAGGTTTATCAAAATTTAGAGAGATAATGAGTTACGGAGCCAGCTGGCTTTTTAGAATTGCCGCCCGTGTACCCGGCGTAAGAGACTATACTTGTGGTTACAGACTGTATAACCGTAATTTCGTCAGTAAACTAGATATGTATTATGGGGAAAATCTATTTACTGAAAGTGGATTTGCTTGCATGATAGATTTACTGCTGAAAGCTAAAGTCCTCAAACCTAAAATTGCAGAAATCCCAATGGTTTTGAGATATGACCAAAAGCCAACTGCTAGCAAAATGAAAATTATCAAAACTATTACTCGAACCTTAAAACTCCTGTTTAAAAATCTAACATCGACAGCGCCAACTTCAAATTTAGGTCAGACTTTCAGTGACCAAGGAACAGCAAGAGTTCCATTGAAAATGGGAAATCGTAAATAAATCTTAGAGTGATACTCTAGATTAAATTAAGCTAAACAGCAAAAAAATTGCATATTTAATATGAGTTAGTCGTCAAGAAGTTTCTATCTTCTGCTACAGGTGGGGTTTATCCCATTCCACTCTTAGCTCATGACTTCCTTTGTGATAACTAAGTTTTTACACCGACACCCTCAAGTTTCAAAATCTCAGCCCGCCTTTGCGGGCTTTGTTTATCAAAACAGAATTCTTCTTCAAATAGTCCCAAACTTCTAGTCTGCGGGTGAGTTTTCCAAAGCGTTGCTGAATTGGAGGGAAATCCACACGCCTTTCTGCCAACTCTGGCTTTCACTCATTTGTTAGACTAAACACACCAGAATTTTTCAGTCAAATCTCTGAATTACGCCAGCAGACGAGGCTATCCATGCTTACAAGTACGCTACTTCTCTCGAATCAACTTCCCACACTCCAATATTCTTCCACACCAGAGCGTTTCGATGAAACCTGGGAAGCCCCTCTGGCTACTCTCCTGGGACTAGGACGCGCCGCTGGTGCTGACTTCATCGAATTATTTTTAGAGCGTCGCAACTATATTAGTTGTCTTGCAGAAGATGACTCCATCACGAGTATTTCACCCAGTCTCTCTACAGGCGCGGGAGTTAGAGTATTTCGCGGTAAAGCTGATTGCTACGTCAGCACCAATGACCTTTCTTTTTCCGGTTTGAAAGCAGCCTTAGAAAAAGGTCTTTCTATCTTAGGATTGCAACTACCTACTGCGAAAGCTTTCATCCCAGAAATCAACCTAGAATTACTCAGAGATTACGCCACCAAAAGAGGCAAAGATGCATGGCTACCAGTGTGTAGCTCCATCCGCGAAATGGGAGAAATCCTTCTTGATGGTACTGCCCACCTGAAGCAAAAAGCTAGCCATGTCCAATCGCGCCGTGCTACCTATTTCCGGGATTGGCAAGAAGTTTTAATCGCCGCTAGTGATGGGACTTTTGCTCGTGATATTCGCCTCACACAATCAGTAGGATTTAACCTATTGTGTGCTGATGGTGCTAATCGTAGCTCAATTGGCGATCGCGCAGGTAATACTAGCGATGCCAACTTCTTGAGAACTTGGGATTCTCAACAAGCCGCCGAGAAAATAGCAGAATCGGCTGGAAAAATGCTCTACGCAGATTACGTGGAATCAGGGACTTACCCGATTATTATGGCCAATCACTTTGGCGGGGTAATCTTCCACGAAGCTTGCGGACACTTGCTAGAAACCACTCAAATTGAACGCAATACCACTCCCTTTGCTGACAAAAAAGGCGAAAAAATTGCCCATGAAAGTTTGACAGCTTGGGATGAAGGGCGCTCTGAAAATGCCTTCGGAACAATTGATATGGATGACGAAGGTATGCCTGCTCAAAGAACCTTATTAATTGAAAAAGGTGTTCTGAAAAACTTCTTGGCAGATAGAACAGGTTCCTCACGCACCGGACACCCCAGAACTGGAAGTGGACGCCGCCAAAATTATACCTATGCAGCTGCTAGCCGGATGCGTAATACTTATATTGATTCTGGCGAATATAGCAATGATGAATTATTTGCCTCAGTTGATAAAGGTATTTACTGTAAAAAAATGGGTGGTGGTAGCGTTGGTGCTACAGGCCAATTTAACTTTAGTGTTGATGAAGCTTATTTGATTGAAAATGGCAAAATCACCAAACCACTAAAGGGAGCAATTCTAATCGGTGAAGCGAAGGAAATTATGAATAAAATTTCCATGTGTTCCCAAGATTTGGAAATTGCACCAGGTTTTTGTGGTTCCGTCAGTGGCAGTATTTACACCACAGTCGGACAACCCCACATCAAGGTTGATTCTATTACCGTCGGTGGAAGATAAGAATTTTAGATTTTAAATTTTGGATTTTGGATTACAATATTCAAAATCCAAAATACTCAAGTTCACTGATTGCTCCGTAGCTTCAATCTAAAATCCTAAATTATTTGAGTGTTGCTTCAGTCAGAACTCTACGAGAGAAATACAAGCAATAACATCAAAAATCCCAAATCTAATATTCAAAATAGAATCGCTTCCCATCCAAAATCTAAAATACCAAATCCAAAATTGACTATGCCCAATATAAATGAGATTGCAAATTCCGCCAAGGACAATGCTGGTAAACTTGGTATTAAGAAATTCGACATTTATGGCTCAACAGTAGATGATACTAGCGTGCAAGTAGACCAAGGTGAACCAAAACAAGTCAAAGCTTCAAATCGCTCTGGTGTTACTGTTCGTGTCTGGAATGAAGATAATACAATGGGTGTCACCAGCACCACAGATGTAGACCCCAAGGGACTGGAATTAGCTTTAAAAACTGCTTACGAAGCCAGTTTTTTTGGTGTTAAAGAAAATGTTCCTGATTTTAGTCCAGAGGCTACTATTCCTATTCCAAATAAGCCTCAAGATAAGACACCTCAAGCACCTGTTGCGGAACTCATAGAAAAATTGTTGGTAGCTGAAAAAGAATTACTGGCGGCTCATCCAGCAATTAAAGGCGTACCTTATAACGGTTTGTCACAAAGAGATATTGACAGATTTTATCTCAATAGTGACGGTGCGGTGAGAACTGAATCTCACTCCTTAGCATCAGTTTATCTTTACAGTAAAACTGAGGAAGAAGGGAAAAAACCGCGTAGTGCAGGAGCTTTTAGAATCAACCAGAGTTTAGATAATCTAGATATTAATGGTTGCATCAAAGAAACCGCCGATAAAACTATCAGCCATTTGAATTATGAAAAAATCAAAACTGGTAAATATCGAGTTGTTTTTTCAGCTGAAGCTTTCTTAAGTCTATTGGGTGCTTTTTCTAACTTGTTCAATGCTCAAAGTATTTTAGACAATCAAAGTCTATCTACTCCTGATGATTTAGGTAAGCAAATTGCTTCCCCTCTAATTTCAGTTTATGATGATGCCTTGCACCCAGCTAACGTAGGTGCAGAAACTTTTGATGGTGAAGGAACTCCGACTCGTCAAATTTCGCTAATTGAAAATGGCGTTTTAACAGGATTTCTTCATAGTGCCGGTACTGCTAAGAGGTTAAATGCCCAGCCAACGGGTAATGCTAGTATTGGGGCAAAAGTCAGCGTCAGTCCCAATTTTTATCATGTTTTTTCAACAGCAACTCCTGAGCAGGAGTTTAGCTTAGAAACGGCTGAAAATGTGATTCTTATCGATGATTTGCAAGCCCTCCATGCTGGAGTTAAATCCTTGCAAGGTTCCTTCTCTTTGCCGTTTGATGGTTGGCTAGTTAACAAGGGTGTGAGGACGAGTATTGAGTCTGCAACTGTTGCTGGCGATTTCTTAGAACTCCTGAAGTCAATTATTTATGTAGAAAAAGAGCCAGAGTTAACGCCAGGAGGAGTTTGTCCGAAAATCTGGGTTAATGAACTGTCAATTACTGGTGAGTAAAACTTAACAAGTGCAGGGTTAGGAGTTGAACATAACTCTTAACTCATCACTTTGGTATCAATCAATTAATATTCACCACCGACGCTAATGGCAGTATTAAATACATCAGCACCGCTTAAATCAATATTGGCTAAAACTGCGCCATCAACTTCAGTATTATATAAATGAGCATTACTCAAATCAACGTTGGTGAGATTAGCATCATTTAAGCTAGTACCACTAACAAAGGCATTTGTGAGATTAGCAGACTTTAAATTTGCACCAGTTAAATCAGCACCTTCTAGGTTCGCGTTTTCGAGATTAGCCCCTTTTAAATTTGCGTTTCTCAAGTCAACACCTATGAGATGAGCGCCTTTAAGATTTGCTCCTGTTAAATTACATCCGAAACATTCTCTAGTTTCTAACAAGCGGCGGACAGGGGCGGAGTTTTCTGCTTTGACGGAAATGGGAGCAGCTAGAGATAGCGTGCTGAGTAAGGCTGCTGCCGTCAAAAAGATTGGTTTCATATTTACCTCCAACATTTCTAGAAGCTATTCAATTTTTAACTTCTATGATTCCACTGTCCCAAAATTCCAGAATTTTGTCCTCATGCGATCGGAAGAACATATAATTTCTATGAGATTAGGTATTCTTCCGTCAGATAGTCCGATAGGAGTAAGATTCACTGAGATTATCGAACAGAATTCAGGAGTCAGGAGTTAGAATTCAGCAATGTTTTCTGTATGACTGGCGGATAGCGTAGCGTAAAGCCTGCGGCATGGCAACTCTTAGAGACGCTACCGCGAACGCTTAGAGCGAGTCTTCGATAGCGCAGCGGTAGCGAGTATTTTCGAGTCGCGTCTGAATCCTCGACTGATAGCGCCGGTGGCAAGCGAGTCTTCTCCCTTTGGGAGAAGGGGAGACGCTTTAGCGCAACGAGCATCTTGATTCTGACTCCTGAATTCTGACTTCTGAATTCTTCTTCAAATTAAGCCTTGCCGCTACCTAATAAATACAGCAGCGCCATGCGAACGGCAACACCACTGGTAACTTGCGATTGAATGAGACTAAATTCTGGGTCATCCATCAACTCAGAACTAATTTCAACACCACGGTTAACTGGGCCGGGATGCAAAACTTTGACGTTAGGTTTACAAAATTGCAACTTTGTGCGTGTAATGCCAAATAGCTGATGATATTCTCGCAAACTTGGCAGTAAATGAGCCGTCATCCGTTCTTTTTGCAGGCGCAAAGTCATCACAAAATCGGCATTCTGCAAAGCTGGTTCTAGTTGCCAATGAAGAAATAGTTTGGGATTGGGGGGATAACTCCTGACTTCTGACTCTTCAGAGATAAACTCGGCAAATAACTTGGGTAAGAGAGTGGGTGGTGCTGCGAGATGCACTTCGGCACCACTAGCAATTAAACTCCAAATATTCGATCGCGCCACACGAGAATGGAGAATATCCCCAACAATGGCAATCTTTTTCCCCTTTAAAAGTTCTAGTCGGGGATGATCTGGGTCAATTAGAGTAGTTATGGTAAATAAATCTAGCAGTGCTTGGGAAGGATGTTCATGTTGACCATCACCAGCATTGAGGACGCTAACTCGTACACCTAGACGATCCATTTCAGCCGCGATCGCATTCGGTACTCCTGCCTCTCGATGGCGGACTACCATAATATCAGTTCCCATAGCCAAATAGGTCTTCGCTGTGTCGAGAATTGTTTCTCCTTTAGTCATAGAAGATGTGGCTGCGGCGAAATTCAGCGTATCTGCACTTAAGCGTTTGGCTGCGAGTTCAAAACTACTGCGAGTGCGGGTAGACGATTCAAAAAATAAATTCGCCACCACCTGTCCCTGCAAGGTTGGTACTTTCTTCGTCCGCCGCGATAGCACCTCTTGAAAACTAGCAGCAGTTTGCAAAACTGTATCGTATTCGGCGGTAGTGAAGTCAGCTAGGGAAAGAACGTGATGACGATTCCAGGTATTAGTAGGCATATTTGGGGACTGGGGACTGGGGATTGGGGACTGGGGACTGGGGATTGGGAGAGATGAGGGGGACAAGGGAACTACTAAATCCCATGCCCCATGCCCCATGTCCCATACCCCATGCCCAATTCCCAATCCCTTCAAGTTGGTAAATGGAAAACGTTTAAAGCTAGAGCAATTAGGCTGAGGAATGTTAAAAACCCAATTGTATCTAGCATTGTAGTCACTAATGGGCCACTAACCAAAGCAGGGTCAAGTTTCAAGCGCTGCAAACCCATTGGCAGTAAAGTGCCGAGTGTAACAGCCACAATTGTATTAGTTGCCATTACCATGCCGGCAATTAAAGCCACCCATCGCTCTTGGGGTCGCGCCCAAATTAAGGAAAGTAGCATCATCGTTATGGCTAAAACTACGGCTGTGCCTAGACCTGCTAAAACTTCTTTGCGGAGAATTTTTAGAGTATCTTTGGGTGTTACCTCGCCTACTCCCAAGCCGCGGATTGTCACCGTTAATGATTGAATCCCAACAGTACCACCAGTGTTAGAAAAAATTGGCATGATGACTGCTAGAACTGGCACTGCGGAGATTACAGATTGAAAAGGGGCGATCGCACTGGCGGCACCAATATATAATGCCATGATGCCCAACAGCCAAGGTAAGCGGTTGCGGATGGTGAGTAAGGGAGAAGATAAAGCTGCTTCATCACCACTGACACCCCCCAGTTTTTGGATATCTTCTGTGGCTTCCTCTTCCAAAATATCCATGACATCATCAATGGTGACGATGCCTACCAATCGGTCTTCTCGGTCAACTACGGGGATAGCGATTAAGTCGTAGCGCTGCATGATTCGCGCCACTTCTTCTTGAGGGGTTTCAGTTGTCACCTTAATGACGCGATCGCTAGCAATATCTTTGATGAAAACATCGGGAAAGGTAAACAGTAATTGACGCAGTGAAACTACTCTCACCAGCGTCCGGTTATCATCGGTGACGTAAGCGTAGTAAATCGATTCTTTGTCTTCGTCCTGACGGCGGATTTTGCTCAGGGCTTCACCGACAGTCAATCCCTGGCGCAACCGGACATATTCGGTGGTCATTACCCGCCCAGCCGTGCCTTCTGGATAGCCGAGAATCGTTGCTGTTGCTTGCCTTTGTTCTGGACTAAGTTCTTGTAATAACCGTTTGATTACCCCAGCAGGTAGTTCATCAAACAACTCTGCCCGTTCGTCGGGACTCATCGCTTCTACAAGTTGCACTACTTGGACATCATGGAGAGAATTAATTAGTTCTTCCTGCACCTCTGTGGGCAGATATTCAAATACATCAATTGCCTGAGCTTTATTGAGTAAACGAAATGCGATCGCGCGTTTTTTCTCAGGCAATTGTGTAATGTATTCTCCCACATCCACAGGTTGCAAGCGATTTAAATCCCATTTCAACTGGTTTAAATCGGTAGTATCAGTCAGCAAATCACGAATATCTTGTGTGAGCATGAAATACGTCTCCTAAGTCTCCCCCGCGCTGGGAGACTTCCTCACCAGCTCAGAGGAGGTTGATACTGCCATCTGGTGGACTATTGCCCATAAAATTTCAACAATTCAATATCGATAGCTAAATTAAGGCATCGCTAGTCATCATCCTAACCCGGAATAGGACTCTCCGGGAAATACTGAATATTAGCATTCAGTATTTGTTGATATTTGCCACTAGTAGCTAAGTTAATTACCCTAAAATTTAGGTAATTCTCGTCTAGCTTAAAGTAGATTTTACTATTGCTATTAACTATGTGTCTTGGCAATCAGCAAATTTTTTTGCAAACTTTATGAAGTTAAAATATTTACAATACCAATAAGTAATTTTTGGCATCAAGCAATTTCATGCATAGTCACCTGGACGACGAAGAATCAGAAATGGGTTGGCAGGTTTCACTTCATGGTTGCGGTAATCTGCTTTAGCGATCGCTCTTGAGCGTGTCCAGCTTTCTGTATACTTAGATATTAAAATTTTGTAAGTTACTTGCAACCTATCTATTTTTCTCTGTTGAAAAATTATAAGTAGCGTCTTCCAGACAAACTAGGGCGGTTATTCGCACCGGGGATTTTTAGCATAATTTGTCAAAATTAAAGATAACTATGAGGTTCAAAATATGAAATTTTCAATCCAATCACTTTACGCCTGGTATCGGGATGTGCTTCGTAACCCCAAATACCGTTGGTGGGTAATTTTAGGAACGTTGGTCTATTTGGTCAGCCCATTTGATATTCTCCCAGATTTTATACCTGTGGTGGGACAGATTGATGATGTTTTTCTTTTGACCCTGCTAGTGAGTGAGGTGTCTGGGCTAGTAATTGAGGGCTGGAAAGCTCGTAAGGGTGAGGTGGGTGCTGAAGTACCTAATACTAGTGAAGGTTCTACCTCTAGTGGAAGTACTATTGATGTTGATGCTGTTTCTGTTAAGTAGTTTTAATAAAACCCCTGCTTTTGGAATCGGAGGTGGGGGATATTTTTTTTTAACGCATGGCGCTTCTCTTTGCGATCCTACCCTGCGGGAAGGCGAAGCGCCTATACGTTTAAAAATCCTTCACAAATTCCGTCAAGAACCTGAACGCCTTCAAAATATAACTAGCGCAATCTCTAGGAGAGGTGTTGTAAAACGATCGCCACGCACTCGCCTTATCCTCATCATAGCGATCGCTGCGTTGACTATGATTCTCTAGCCAAGCCAATCGCACTGCATGGCCAATTAGCACATCCAAGACGATATATTCTTCGATTTGCAGCTTGGGATTATTGGCTGCGATCGCAGCTAATTCTATCAATGCTTCAATGTTAACTTGGCGGTATTCTGGAGCTTCGATCTTATTCAGCAAATGCTCAACTAACAGCGCAAAATTTCTTTCCCCCGCTGTCATTTCCGACAGCATTATCTCACTATCTAAGCGATTGCGGCGCTCTAGTTTATCGCCAATTACTAGACCCTTGCAATGTTGCATTAATAGCCAAACTTGCTTAAAAAATTCTTTTGGTACTCGCCCCGTCGCACCTTCAGCTTGGCGAAAGCGTCGCCAACCACCAGGCGGGACTTCTATTCCTTCGGCGATTCCTGGTAATACCACCCAAGCAATATCACTTTCTTTTTGTTTGACGTGCAGTGATTCTTGCTGGCGCAACAGGTTACTCATGCCAGTATATCCAGTTAATACCTGACGCAAGCGCATTTTCACTTCAAAGGGTGAAAGTTGCATTAAGTAATCGTAAGCTTCATCTTGAGTAACGTGTAATTCCCGCGCTAGTTCGCTGGTTATTAATAAGATCAGATAGCCGACTCTCAGCGTTAGTAGTCCTTGGAATAGTTCGGGTTCTGAGCGAATTAAGATACCAAGATAGATTAAAATCTCTTGAGTGAGGACGCGATCGCGGATATCTTCACGACAAAAATGGTTAATTTTATCGGCAATCTCATCGTGAGACATGGGTACGCTAATCAAGGACGCTTCACTGTAAGCTTTACCCACAGCAATTTGCTTACCCCGTACCAAAATACTCGTTACTGCATCTGATAGGCTGATATCAACCATTTGGCGTAACCCAGCAGCCCGACGTACCACTGCCCAAATACCTAAATCTCCAGCTTTGGTGTAAACTTCATCTAGCAAATCGCCTACGGTGACGCGATATCCTGGGCCACCGTACCCTGTATCAAATTCCATTCCCTGTAAGCGAGTTAAAGTTTGCAATAACTCAATTTGCTCGTAGATGTTCTCTGATGAGCGCAAAGAAGAAAGTAATAACCCAAAGTTGGTTTCATACTCCATTTGAAATTCTTGGGTATGTCCTAAGCGCCAGTTTTTCTCAGGATGATAAGCTAGATAATAGCAACGTGGGCTAGCATTTTTCACTGGCGATCGCGAGAATTCTGCATTGGGAAGAAAATCAATTCTTTGGATTCCAGCTGTTAACATTAGCTGATTTAGCCGCCCTAATTTTACTCGTACACCGTTACAAACACCATCTTTCAGTTCTTGCATCAGTTCTAGTAATGCCTCAGAACCACTTTCTAACATGGTGTGCGTCAACATTAAAGTCAAGGTAGGACGCCCTAAATCGCTCCAATATTTTTGAATGTAAGCTAATTCACTTCTAATTTGATCTAGCAAAAAATGGTAATCAAGAGTTAGATAAAACTGCTGAGAGTCGGAAAATGAAGGCAAAAATACAATTGTTTCACCGCTAATCCGAAAGATTCTAGATGTTGTTAAACTCCGCAGTCGCCGCACTGGCCGCCCAGTTAAACCAAGTTTATCGTTACGTCCAATTTGGGTATAAATTGCTGAAAACTCTCCAGCTTTTCTCACCTGAATCGGTTCTACTTGGGTAGGTGTTTGCGCTTCAATTCCGTGAACTTCTAGTTTCGTCTGTAAATCTTCGTCTTCTGCTAATAAAGCAATTTGTACCAAAGATTCGCGCTGTTTTCCTACACACAAATGTCTTCCCAAAGGGTCGATATCACCAACCGCCAGTAAACCTTCACTTAACATTTGGCTGAGGAAATATAAACTCTGTGCCCACACCAAAGGAATATTTTCATTGGGCAAACGTGGTTGCGTTTGAGGTGCTAACTTTTCTGCTTCGATGTTTTCGGCTGGAACATAATAAAGTTCCGGCAATAAACGCAAACCATCTTGTTCTATAAGTAATGATTCTAAAAGCTCTTGGTATTTTTTAACTTGTTCTTGTTCGCCGCAAAATAATCCATCTAAAACTAAATAAGTGAAAAATAACGGCCATTCGCATTCAATATGCTCAAATTGCTTGAGTTCCCACGGTTCGTAGTGCAAGCGCTGATGATCTTCTAAAACGGTTTGGTGTCCATCACGCAGGAAGCGTTTGCAGCCGTATTTACCTGCGAGTTTATTGATAATATCGTTTAAAGTGCGATCGCGTAACTCCAAATCTTCAACTGCAAAGGCAGGATAACTAATAATACTCAACAGCGCTGCATCAATTTCTTTAGAACCAGATTCTCTCGGTAATAGCGATTCTAAAGTAATCCGGGCACGGGCGATTTCATCTGGTAGCACATGAATCACCGATGCTTGACTACCACGCACACCAAACAAATCTAGTCCGTTGATAGCTTCTAAAGCAGCTTTTGCCATGCCTACAGAACTGGCATTTAACTCTGCACTACCACGATTAATTTTATTCCCACGTTCCCAAATGCCATAATCTGGTGTGCGGTAAGCTCGTCCAATGTAGTAAACCAAATTTTGGACGAAATTCACTTCATCAATGGTATAAATTATTTGCAATCCCGCAGCCGTCATTTGCCCCAACATCAGTAAAAATATAGATGTGGCATCAAGTTGCAAATGTCCCCATTCGTCATCACCAACAACAATGTCACCAGTTGCGGTATTATATTTGGCGTGTAGTCCATCTAGTAGCGACTGAGTATGTTTAAATGTCTCTACTTTATGAGCTTGTCGCATCATCGCAAACAACAACCCGCGCATCAGTTTGATGACACTGTGTTCTAGTTCATAGGTGCGTCCCTGATCGTCGTCAATCTTGCGGTATGCAAGTCCTAAACCCCAAACTGCCAAAATGCTGTAAACATTGTCTCGCACCCAGGCATCAGTATAATCGCCGTGGGCTGTAATCGCTGTACTCGCAGGTAATAAACCAGTAATCGGATTTTGCCGAGTCAGGATGATTGTTTTGATTTGCTGGTAGTAATAATCCAGGCGAGAGAGCAATTTGGTAGATGTTTTCATGGTTTGGTTCAGAACAACTTGCAAAATTCGACCCTGTGAAGTGAATTACCTAAATCAAGCCAGAACAATCTCTGTAATGGTTGATGGGACAACAGCTAAGGGTGGTGTGAGTTTATTATTATCTCCTGTTAATACGCCTCTGGGTACTTAATTTTAGCGATCGCCCAATTATTAACCTAAGTTTCTAACCAAGTCTCAAACACGGTTCCGTATGTTTTTCAACGCCTCACACTTCTTGAGACCGTCCAACTCTATCGCAGGCATTCACTTACATCGCTAAAATGATTTTAAGGCAACTCTTCAGCAGAATCACGACGCTGAAAATTAGCCTGTAAGTATTATCTGGTGCGATCGCAGGAGGCAAAAAATGGGCTTGGCTGGATTAAGAATTGTGTTGGTAGAACCAGCTGGGCCGATAAATATCGGCGCGATCGCCAGGGTAATGAAAAATTTCGGGCTATGTAATTTAGTATTAGTGAACCCCCAATGCGATCCGCTATCGACGGAAGCTTTGATGATGGCTGTTCACGCTCAGGAAATTATCGAATCTGCGGTATTAGTAGCAACCTTACCAGAAGCATTGCATGGATGTGTCAGAGCGATCGCTACTACTGGTCGCGTTCGCAGTTGGGAAACTCCCTTAGAAAATCCCCGCACTGCCCTACCCTGGCTACTGGAGGAACCAGAAAAACCCACAGCACTGATTTTTGGCAGGGAAGACCGGGGATTAAGCAATGAAGAATTAAATTATGCACAGCGGTTTGTTGGCATTCCCACAAGTAAAGATTATGTCGCCCTAAATTTGGCTACCGCCGTGGCAATCTGTTGTTATGAATTATCACAATCTGCCCAGCAAGCTAACACTCAGACTTTACCCCAAACTGAACTTGCATCCTTAGATGTTGTAGAAGGATATTATCAGCAATTAGAATCACTATTACTGAAAATTGGTTATGTGTATCCCCATACGGCAGCTAGTCGCATGGAAAAATTTCGCCAAATGTATAATCGCGCTCACCTGAAAACAGGGGAAGTATATATGCTCCGAGGAATTTTGCAGCAGGTAGAATGGGCCCTTAAAAACCAGAGGGATGGTGAAAACTTGTAATAATTCGTTTAATATATACGCAATCATCCCCCCAAAATATTTAACATAGCTTAAACTAAACGTAAAAATGCTACTTAGTGGCAAAATGAAATTTGAGTATTAATATTGCTTAAAGATTAAGTTTTGGGTTAGGAGTCTGCAAGAAAACAGTCAAGTGGGTCACAAGGAGTAACGGTGTCAGAGTCAAGTGACGAACTAACAGCTTTCTCGCGGCGTCAACCCTTAAATCGCCGCCAGCGTCCACAAAAAGTTCAAAAAGTGGCACAGAAGAAAGTTAAAGCCAACAGCCAGCAGCAAACTGTCAGTGGACGACAAGCGGCGCTAACACGCCCAAAAAATCAAATCAGTCCTCCCCCAACCCCTAGTGCTACACGTAGGGTCAAATCGGGGTTAGTCATGCCAACGGCAGTAAAACCGATGCCTAGTGTCAAGGGGAAAATTCCTCCCTTTCGACCGGGTGCTGTGATGGTGAAAACGGTGCGGATGGAAAAGCCAAAAATGGGTAGGCGCTCATCGCGAAAAACACGGTTAAAGCCAATGGCCAAAACTGTATTGTATGTTTTACGGTTATTGATTGTGGGTGTTGGGATGGGTGCAATTGTGGGCACGGTGTTGTCAGTTTTAGACCCAGCTAATCGCATCAGTACATCGGCGTCCCCATCTAATACTAATGTGGTGCGATCGCAGCCACAACCCACCCAAGCTCCCCCAGCCGCAGCTGCGAGTATGTATTTATCTCAAGAAATTACCTCTTTGAAAAATGCCGTGCAAAATTTGGCGGATACCAACCCAAATCTCACACCGGGAGTTTTCTTATTAGATTTGGATACAGGTAATTATGTAGATGTCAATGGCTCTACCAGTTTTCCGGCAGCTAGCACGATTAAAGTGCCAATTCTGATTGCCTTTTTCCAGGATGTGGATGCGGGGAAAATTCGCCTGGATGAAATGCTGACCATGCAACAGGATATGGTCGCTGGTGGTTCGGGAAATCTGCAATACAAGTCACCCGGAACCCAGTACGCTGCTCTGGAAGTCGCTACCAAGATGATTACAATCAGCGACAACACAGCGACAAATATGCTGATTACCCGACTCGGAGGCATAGACGCTTTAAACCAGCGTTTCCGTAGTTGGGGATTGACAGACACAATAATTCGCAATCAACTTCCAGATTTGCAAGGGACAAACACCACAACTCCCAAGGAACTAGGGAATTTGATGGCGATTGTGAGTCAGGGAAATTTAGTCAGTATGCCATCACGCGATCTCATGCTCGATATCTTGCGTCGTACTCAGAGAGACTCTCTGCTACCATCGGGTTTGGGGGCAGGTGCGAGAGTCTACCACAAAACTGGCGATATCGGGACAATGTTAGCAGATGCAGGTTTAATTGGTGTTCCAACTGGCAAGCGCTATGTAGCTGCTGTCATGGTACAACGCCCCAATAACGACCCTCGCGCCGAAAAATTGATTAGCTCAATTTCTCGTGTTGCCTACCAAGAGTTTAGCCAGATTCCTGTTACACCCAATAGTCCTACAAGCACTATACCCGCAAACGGTTATGTGAATCCTGCTTTACCCAGCGGGACAACAGGCACCGTACCGATGAGTGTTTATCAGCCTCCTGTTGTGAGTCCTGTACCCAACGGTATGGGAGGTACTGTACCCACAAACGGTTATCAATCTCCAGTTGTAAATCCCCAATATTATCCTCCGAGATAATTCATAATTGAAAAATCGTTTATTGAAGAATTCAGGAGTCAGAAGAAAAACAGTCTTGACTTTCCTTAAAATTCGCTGTAAGTCTTTAACCAGACACGATATTATTCATCCGCCAATCGTACAGAATACCCAACTGAATTCTGACTCCTGACTCCTGAATTCTGTTGTGACAAAGTACTACATTTGCGCTTCAATTTGCCTGACTACTGTTAGTGCTGAGTAACTCACGCCAGCAGTACCTTCTCCTGGATGGGTGGAGTCACCAACTAACCACAGATGTTGGATGGGTGTGCGATTTGCGAAGCCAAAGGGGCCAAAGGTGGGTATTCTTTGACCAATACCACCGACTATACCGCGATCGCGTCCTGTGAAATGGGCAAAGGTGCGGGGTGTGGCGGCTTCTTGATAAAGAATAGTTTCTGGTTTGAGATAAAAGTATTGAGCTAGACGAGCGATCGCTTCTTGGGTAAACTTTTCTTTTAGCCCTTCATAATCATCAGTCTGCCACCACTCTGTAGGATCGACAAATGAAGAAGCAATAATTGTCGCTTTCCCCTCCGGTGCGCGACCGTCTCCAGGATGACTGACGGAAACAAATAGGGAATTATTCTCACCAATCGGGCCATCAGCATCGTACAGAAATTGGAGATGGGGAGGACACCCAGTTGGAATTGCGCTGGCATCCACACCCAAATACACCACAAAAGCACCCGATGCTTGGGGTAGTTTTTCCACACGGTTTTTATAACCAGATGGCGCTTGTTCTCCCAATAACTGCACCAAGTTTTGCACAGTAACGTTACCAACTATGTGGTCGGCTGCTTCTGTCCAGACTTCGCCAGTTTTCTGATTTCTAATTACTACAGCACTGGCTTTGCCGTTTTCTACTTTGATTTGTTCTACAGTGTGGCGCATCAATAACTTGCCACCATCTCTTTCTAAGGATTGTACCAAGCGATCGCTTAATACTTGCATACTTCCCCGGAGATGAAACAATCCTTGGGGTAATTGGGATACACTCAACGCCGTCGCTGCATAAAGTAGTGCTGTTTCTTCTGCATTGACTTGGGAATACAACTTCAGTTGCAAATCCAAAAAAGTTCTCAATCGTTGGTCATTACCTAATCCACATAACCGTAAAGCATCTCCTACCGTAAACAAAGTGAAGGGTACGGTAATTAATGTACTGGGACGCACCGCTTGCGCTAGCTGCCACAAATCCCATAAATTACGCGGTGGTAGCACCGGGTCGCGTCCTTGGAATTCCCAACTCGCATCAAATAAAGTTGCCATCAACTGCCAAAACGGTTCGCTACCAGGAAACTGTTTTTGTCGTTCCTCTTGCCATTTCTCTTGGTCGCGCCAAACGTTGATGGGTGTGCTTTCCCCAGGTAAATATACCGCACAAGCCGGGTCACAAGGCGTTGCTGCCGGTAAATCTATTGCCAATTCTGAGAAAATGCGGTGGTGAATTCCCCCTGGTTCTAAGCCTGCAACCTGAGTTGCACCCACATCAAAGGTAAATCCCTGGCGTTTAAACGTCGAAGCACAGCCCCCTGGTACGAGGGCTTGGTCTAGAATGAGGACGCTGTAACCTCTATGAGCTAATAATGCCCCAGCAGTCAGTCCACCGATTCCTGCACCAATAACAACTACATGAGATTTACTTTTGTCAATAGAAATGCTGGACATTGAGATTTAGTTTTACAATTCTTAATATTGCTATTCATAATTTTATAGCGTGATTGATTAAACCACAATCTTCGTTAGGGGTGCATCCCATTGGTGTCAACTTAATGCTAAACTGGCGAATTCTATTCGCCCTGGCTCTAAGTTGATGACTAGACAGATTAAAATAGTGGTGGAATAGAATTTTAGTTTTTAGTCGTTAACTGTAGTTAATTTGATAACTAAGAGTATTTATGTATATTAACGAAAAAGTACGTTTAATATCATCTACACTATCTTCTTTAGCTCTTTTAGAGTTAACATTCTTGAGAGCAATAATTGATTCTATTATTACAAAAAAGGAAGACAATGTTAGAGTAAGTATTCTTTTCAGTGGCGATGAAGTCCAAGTTATTAGTTCTGGGATTAGTCAGAATAAAACAACTATTCCTCAAACTTCATTCACGACTGAATCGACTGTAGTTAATAACCCTGTAATCAGTTATACAATTAGTGAAGTAAAACAATTAACTCCTACTCAAAACTCTCCTAGACCTTTAGGTATTTGGAAAGGAAAAGTAGAAATATCAGAAGATTTTCATAAAACATCAAGTGATATTATTTCTGAATTTGGTATTGAATAATAATGGAATTGTTACTTGATACCTGTGCTGTAATATGGTCACTTGAAGATAACTCTTGTCTTTTGCCTGAAGTTCGTAAACAAATTTCAGATTCTTCAAATAAAGTAGTTGTTAGTGCTGTTAGTGTTTGGGAAATAGAAATAAAAAGAAAAAAAGGACAGCTTAAAACCCCAGATAATTTAATACAAGCCATCATTGATACTGATTTTAGTTTTTTATCAATAACAGAACACCACGCTGTTAAAGCAGCATTGTTACCTGAGCATCATAAAGACCCTTTTGATAGGCTTTTAATAGCACAAGCGATACTAGAAAAGATGATTATAATTACTTCCGATACTCAATTTATAAATTATGGAGTACCACTTTTATTTGCTACAAAATAATTAAACAGATGTAATTGTACCTAGATTGACACTTTGAATCGGCTAGTACCGCACGGCGTAAATAAGCCACCCATCTTAAACGTCTGAAACCCTTGCAAACAATTAATTATGAATTACGTTAGCGACGCAGGAGCGTCATTACAAATTACGAATTACGAATTACGAATTCCGCCTTGCGGTACTAGTCCTGAAAACTACAAAACTTCACTGAGCAGTAAGTCGCAGATAAGATAAAGAAGTAACATCGCTCCTCACACACAAGTAGCAATGACCTCAACCCTACGGAAATTTCCCCGTCTTAATGCTCCGACACTGCACAAGTTGCCCAATGGTTTGACAATCATTGCCGAGCAAATGCCAGTTGAAGCCGTAAACCTCAATTTGTGGATTAAAGTTGGCTCTGCTGTAGAACCTGATGCCATTAATGGCATGGCTCACTTTTTAGAACACATGATTTTTAAAGGAACAGAACGACTGGCTAGCGGCGAATTTGAACGTCGAATTGAAGAACGGGGTGCTGTTACTAATGCTGCTACTAGCCAAGACTATACTCATTACTATATAACCACTGCACCCAAAGATTTTGCCGAGCTTGCACCACTACAAATAGATGTAGTATCTAACGCGAGTATTCCTGATGATGCCTTTGAACGTGAGCGATTGGTAGTTTTGGAAGAAATTAGGCGTTCAGAGGATAATCCCCAGCGGCGGATATATCGGCGGGCGATGGAGACAGCCTTTGATAAGTTACCCTATCGCCGTGCGGTATTGGGGCCAGAATCGGTGATTGCCGAACTTAAACCCCAGCAGATGCGAGATTTTCATACTAATTGGTATCAACCCCAGTCAATTACTGCTGTGGCTGTGGGCAATTTACCCGTGGAAGAATTAATTGCAACTGTTGCTGAAGGATTTACAAAAGCCGCTAAAATTCCCCACTCCCCATTACCCCTTATCCCCAGAGGGGGCCCCACCTTCCCCACTCCCCATTACCCCTTATCCCCAGAGGGGGCCCCACCTTCCCCACTCAACTCTGAATCACCATTTACAGAAATTGTCCGTCGAGAATTTATCGATGAAAGTCTGCAACAAGCAAGGTTAGTGATGGTTTGGCGGGTTCCTGGAATGACCCAGTTAGATCGCACCTATGGATTAGATATTTTAGCCGGAATTTTGGGACACGGACGGACATCAAGACTGGTGAGAGACTTACGAGAAGAACGGGGATTGGTTACTTCCATTTCTGTAAGCAATATCAGCAATCAACTGCAAGGGATATTTTATATTTCAGCTAAATGTGCAGTAGAAAATTTAGCAGTTGTAGAAGATGCGATCGCTCAACACATTGGTAAACTACAAACAGAGTTGGTAACAGAATCAGAAATTGCCCGTATACGGCGGCGAGTAGCCAACAGATTTATATTTGGTAACGAAACACCAAGCGATCGCTCCGGGTTGTATGGTTATTATCAATCTTTGGTGGGAGATTTGGAACCTGCCTTTAACTACCCAGCGATAATTCAGAGCCAAGATGCAACAGACTTGATGCAAGCAGCTAAGGACTATCTATCTCCAGATGCTTATGGCGTGGTTTTTGTCAAGCCGTAAATTAAAAATTGGGAATAGGGCATTGGGCATGGGGAATGGGGAAGAGGAAAATAATTAATAATCAGTACCAATGCCCAGTTATTAATCCAAAATCCAAAATCTAAAATCCAAAATTGCATGATGTGGACTCAAATCGACACCCATATTAGTCAGGTAACTGGCGAAAAATTTCAGAGTCAGCAACGGCGATCGGTTGGTGGTGGGTGCATCAACCAAGGTTATGCTGTTTCTAATGGTGAGATAACCTACTTCGTCAAGCTTAACCTTGCATCCCAAGTTGTGATGTTTGAAGCTGAGGCGATGGGTTTAAAGGAAATGCTAGCAACAGCTAGTATTCGCGTCCCCAAACCAATTTGCTGGAGTACTGCTGATAATTCTAGCTACATCGTCCTGGAATGGTTGGAACTTGGTAGCGGTAACAGCAACTCATGGGAAGAGATGGGGCGCAAGTTAGCGGCGATGCATAAAGCTAGCAGCAGTCAAGGTTTTGGTTGGAAAATTAACAATACCATTGGTTCCACACCCCAAATTAATACTTGGACAGCAGACTGGACGGAATTTTATATTAAACATCGTTTGGGTTATCAATTTCAATTGGCAAGGCGACGGGGAGGTAATTTTCCCCAGCAAGACAAGTTACTAGCAGCCATTCCTGAACTATTGGCAAATCATGAGGTGCAACCTTCTTTAGTACACGGCGATTTATGGGGCGGAAATGCTGGGTGTACTGTGTCGGGAGAACCTGTGATATTTGATCCAGCAACTTATTTTGCGGATAGAGAAGTTGATATCGCTATGACAGAATTGTTTGGTGGGTTCCCAGCAGCATTTTATCAGGGTTACAACGGGGTATTTCCTTTAGATTCAGGCTATGAACGCAGAAAAACGCTCTATAACCTGTATCACATCTTGAATCACTTCAATTTATTTGGCGGTGGTTACGATTCGCAAGCCAACCGGATGATTAACCAGATTTTGCGCTAAGTGGAGTCTACACAACTTAGCATTTTTATGATACAATTGTACTATAAAAATATGAACGTCTGCTGAGTATCCAACGGTAAGTACAAATTTCCCTCAGTCCGTAGTGAATAGACTCAAACAAACTTTGCGCTTCTCTACGTTTAAACTTTAACCCTCAGCTAACCGCAAATTTACGGAACTTTGTACAAAGTTTCGTAATCAAATTATTGTGTGTTTACTCTTCAATTTTACACAGTTGTAACAGCTTATTTTGTCAGAGTAATAGACTTCAGTAACCGTGGTTTTACAAGATTCTTAACCTTTATCTGTAGGTTGGTAATATGACAAAGAATCAAATTTCTCTAGTAGAACTAATCCAAATTATTGGACAATATCGCAACAATATTATTGTCAATATCAAACACCTGCAAGAACATTATCAAAGAACAGGTATCAAGCGTGTTAGAGGTGTTAGAAACGAAAATGGGGAACTGCTCCAACCTTGGTTGCGAACAGAATATATGGATAATGCTGAGTATGTCGGTATGGGCGAGTTTCAGTTTAACCGCAATACTGCTACTATCAATATGCTTGTCAAACGTAAAGTCAAACTTGCAAAATCTGAAGACAAAACTCCCACTCTTGAAGTAGCAGGGTTGCTAGTAAATGACCTCAATAGCTTTAATAATTATACGATTGTAAGTGACGGCAAAATCAACGTAAAGTCATTACGAGTCAAAATCAGCAGCAAAAAGGTCTTTGACTTACTCAAAGAGAAAGGCATTCTAGATGCGGAGAAATTCGACTTTCGGGCTGAATATACCATTCAGTTAGGTAACTTGCCACTTGTCGCTGCTAATAGTAGTTACAGCAGTGTTGATGGAGTATTCAATGAACTAGCAGAAATTAAAGTTCTGACTAGTATTATTGGCGCTCACTTGAGAAAGGAGTCAGATGTATTTATCGAGACGCAGTTAGATGAATTTAAAAATCACTATTTGTCCAAGAATATTTACATCAACTTTCCTACAACTAACGAATACACTGATATCACCGAAGCTTTAGCTAATGGTACTATTGACTCAAGATTAAGCTATAAAATCGATATTGGCAGTCAAGATATTTTGAACCTGAGTAAGTTACCTTCTGCTAATAAGTTTCTCAATAGAATGTATCGTCTTTATGACCAAGAAACTGGAGAAATTTTCATTAAACCTAGTTTTGAAATGGCATTTAATGAGAATCTCGCTGTTAGAGACAGGTTACTGTCATCACGCACCAAGATTACAAAAGTTGATGAGTTTATGAAACCAATTTTCGATGATTTTCTTGGGCTTGAGAAAAATGGCATTGTTGGAGGTATTCTTAAGAAAGTTGGTGCTGATAGCTTGGCGCAGTTGTTGCAAGATAAACAAACTGGTAAGCAAATTAGCAAAGAGGAAATGGTTGCAGCTTTAACGACGGCGAGTCATAAGCTAGAAGAATATGCGGAAAATATCTACGAAGATAAGATATCTCCATTGGTATTTTACATTGGTTCTACTGGACTGTTGCCAAAACAAATGGAAGCAAAAGCTATGACAGCTGACGAAGCTACTGCTAAATATCCAAATTTGAAATTTTCTAAAGATGAGCAAGAAGGTACTTTTTTTTCAGTTGGTGATAGTATTATCAGCATATACACCAAGACTGAATATTACAGCAAATTTATTTCTGTAGGTGTAGACAATTAGATTTGGATATACTAATCTAATCTAATTTTATTTGGAAGACTGCAAATAGTAGAATCCCGACTTATTTGATAAGTCGGGATTCAATACGGTTAGGTTACGGTTTTTGATGAAAATTATAGTTCGCAAAGATCCGATAAATCATCACAAAGACGCGATAAATCGCCGTCTCTACAAAATACTGATTATTGTAAAGACGGCGATTCATCGCGTCTCTTGTCTTAACCGAAAAGTATTGAGTCGGGATTCTTATCTTTCACTAATAATTTAGGACTGCTATAGCAATTATAATTACTATTATGGTTTCCCTAAAATACAGTTAGAGCTTGGATTAATTGTAGAAGCAATGGAACTGGTAGGTGAAGACATTAAAACAATAATACTACCTATAATCTGTAAAGACAGTAGCAAGAAAATACTGTAGTAAATTATTTTTAAATCTTTATTAATGATTTGAACATAACGTTCTATAAAGGAAGAATAACCTGCTATTCCCACAGAGCCAAAGCTTCCAATAATCAATAATCTCATCAATAATTCAATAGAAGATGTAAATGGCGATCGCTCTTGATTAGGACAGGGTAGAAAACTATATTTTTCAATTGTTAAATTCCCTAAAACAGAATTAAATAGCCCTGGCTGTACAACCATTAATGGTTGACTTATTTCGTGGGGATATTTGACTAAATGGTTACTTACAGAACGATTATTATATTGATCTACAGCTAATATATTCGCCATTGATTCTTCAGATGGAATAAGCACAGCAGCAATACTCAAGGTAAGGCTAGTAGCAGCGACTACAATTTTTTTATTTATTTTCATTCAAATTTTCCTTTTTATTCGTATAAAAATTGTTGTTTACATCCCCAATCCTGACCGGATAAATAAATCAGCAATGCTACCAAGTCCTATCCCAAAACCCGGAATTATAAATAGAAGCATCATGGCAAATAATCCAAATTGGCTATATTGCAATGGTTTTAGCTGAGGAAAAATTTCACTGAAAATATGAAAGCCATCGAGTGGCGGAATTGGCAGCAGATTAAACAGAAATAACGTCAAATTAATCCGAGCCGCTAGGTAAAGAAATTCGACACTCACGAGTCCTGAAAGACTAGGTTTAAAGAAAAGTTTGAGCAGCACAACAAATAGAACTCCTAAAGCCAGATTTGACAATGGCCCTGCTGCTGATACCAAAATATTGCCTAACTTTCCAGAACGAAACTTAGATGGGTTGACGGGCATTTGTCCCCAAGCTATACCCATAAGACAGAGAAAGATGAGCGATTCTTTGCCCATGTGGACTACAGGATTCAGCGTCAGATGACCGGTTTGTTGTGGAGTATTATCTCCCTGACTCATCGCAGCCCAGCCGTGAGCAAGCTCATGCAAAGTGATGGAGAATATGACAATAACAACGATTCTGAAAAAATGAATCGGCTCTGTGATTAGTGTTTGGATAAACATATATTCTGGCTCGTGGTATGGTTGAAGCTGAAATCTGCACTTTCCGAAGACACGCATGAAAAAGTTACTCAATTTCAAAACTACAAGTTTTGAGAATTAAGTGCGATCGCAAATAAATTAGGTGTAAATTAAGTAAGCTATTTTTGTGCGACTTCCAAGACTAGTTCAAAAATCTATGGAGACGTTGGTTGTTGAGAATGAAGCGAATCAGTTGTTTGAAATCAGCGTAGGCTGGGGCGTGTTTTCAAAGTTTTAGATCCCCCCAACCCCCCGATAAATTGGGGGACTAAGAGTTTCTTAAAGTCCCCCTTTTGAAGGGGGATTTAGGGGGATCTAAAAACTTATAGGCTAAACGAGTAGTTTGAAAACACGCCCTAGTACAGCACGGCGGAAATAAACCACCCATTCCCAATCAACAAAACCCTTACGCTGTCTTCATTTTTAATTTTTAATTTTTAATTCCGCCTTGCGGTACTAGCCCGTTGTAGACGCTGAGTAAGTCAGTATTTGTATCATAATTTACTATATTTTGGTAATGCCCCATATCTGTAATAACAAACTAGTTACTTTAATGTTATTAAAGTAACTAAGTAAAAGTCCATAGTAATTATTCGTATATTTTATGATTCAATTCCGTTGGACTTTCTGAGTACAAATTGCTTGTATTGCAATCAAGCAATCATTTTTAGTATTTAATAGCCTCGTTATCCTACTGGTTAACACGTAGTTAAAATTAAAGATTCTGTATATAAAGCTCTTATATTACTAATGAGTCATTGCATATTTCAGCTTGATTAACCAACATTTTTTAATAACTGACCAGATGGTAATTCTCAGTCAGCTATTACTTAGCAATACTTAATACACCAAAAATAAATATTGTTTACTAAATAATTTAAAAATTAATACAGTAATTAGACAGGATAATAACGGCTTATTGGTATTATTTTGATGCACAAACGCAATGATGATGAACAACAATGGATGAAGATCAGCGCCGTTCTTATTGGCGTGCTAATACTACTTTAATTCGTAATCTTTTAATTGTCTGGGCATTGGTTTCCCTAGTTTTCAGTATTTTGTTGGTTCAACCTTTGAATGCAATACGGTTTTTTGGCGTACCCTTTGGCTTTTGGATGGCACAACAAGGATCAATCTTGGTATTTGTAGCCTTGATTTTCATTTATGCCTTCCAAATGGACAAGCTAGACCGCAAATTCAATCTCGGTAAGCAAGACCAAAAATACAATCTTAAGAAGTGAGGAAAAACCGTGTCAGTTGAAATTTGGACTATTGTATTAGTTGGACTTTCCTTTGCTGCCTACATTTATATTGGTTGGCAATCACGAGTCGAAAATAGTAAAGACTTCTTTATAGCCGGTCAAGGGATACCTTCAATTGCTAATGGTGCGGCTACGGCCGCCGACTGGATGTCCGCAGCCTCCTTTATTTCAATGGCGGGGCTGATTTCTTTTTTGGGTTATGACGGTTCTATTTATTTGATGGGGTGGACGGGTGGCTATGTACTGCTGGCATTATTGCTGGCTCCCTACCTGCGGAAATTTGGTAAGTATACAGTGCCAGATTTTGTAGGCGATCGCTACTACTCTAATATCGCCCGTTTGGTGGCAGTAGTTGCAGCCATTTTCGTCTCCCTCACCTATGTTGCTGGACAAATGCGCGGTGTGGGCATTGTTTTTAGCCGCTTCTTACAAGTAGATATCAATACAGGTGTGATCATCGGTATGGTGATCGTCGGCTTTTTCTCTGTGTTGGGCGGGATGAAAGGCATTACTTGGACACAAGTAGCACAGTACTGTGTGTTGATTTTTGCTTACCTGATTCCAGCGATCGCGATCGCCTGGTTTCTCACTGGTAATCCTGTTCCTCAGCTAGCATTTACCTTCAGTGATATTGCTGACAAACTCAATAAAATTCAGGTTGACCTAGGGTTTAAGCCATATACTGAGCCGTTTGTGAACAAATCGATGCTAGATGTGCTGTTCACCACTATTGCCCTGATGGTGGGCACTGCTGGCTTGCCCCATATTATTGTCCGATTTTACACAGTTAAGAGTGTACGTGCAGCCCGCTTTTCTGCTGGTTGGGCACTATTATTTATTGCCATTCTTTATACAACCGCTCCAGCCCTCTCCATGTTTGCTCGCTACAACCTGATCGATTCCCTGCACAATCAGACAGTTGCAGAAGTGCAGCAGCTAGACTGGGCTACCAAGTGGGAAAAAACTAAACTGTTGGCTTTTGATGACATCAATAAGGATGGGCGTTTCCAGTTAACTCCAAACAAAGACACCAATGAAATCAAGATTGACCGAGATATCATTGTGCTTTCTACCCCAGAAGTAGCTAACCTCCCTCCGTGGGTGATTGGCTTGGTAGCGGCTGGTGGTTTGGCTGCTGCTTTATCTACAGCATCAGGTTTATTGCTGGTAATTTCCAGTTCCATCGCCCACGATATTTACTACCGGATCATCGATTCATCAGCCTCAGAAGAAAAACGGGTGTTTGTCGGGCGGATCATGGTAGGTTTTTCCCTTGTCCTCGCCGGATATTTTGGGGTGAATCCGCCGGGATTTGTGAGTGAGGTGGTGGCTTTTGCCTTTGGTTTAGCCGCTGCTAGTTTCTTCCCGGTGATTTTCCTGGGGATTTTCGATAAGCGCACTAATTCCGAAGGTGCGATCGCCGGCATGGTGACGGGTTTAATTTTTACGATTATTTACATTGTCGGCGTCAAGTTTGGCGGTATGCAACCCTGGTTTTTTGGGGTTTCTCCCGAAGGAATTGGAACTTTGGGGATGCTAATTAATTTCGCTGTCACCCTAGTGGTTTCGCGCCTAACGCCACCTCCTCCAGTCGAAATTCAAGCGATGGTAGAAGACCTCCGCAGCCCATTGATTGAAGAATAGGATTTTGGGCATGGGGCATTGGGCATGGGGCATTGGGCATTGGGCATTGGGCATAAGAGGCAGAGGGGAAAGACTTATTACTGCTACTTCTCTTCTCCTCCTCTGCTCCCCTGCCCCTCTGCTCCCCTGCCCCTCTGCTCCCCTGCTCCCCACTCCCTACTGTCCAAGTTCTTTGATGTTATTCATCACTTGTTGATATAAGTCATTATTTCCTTGATTTTGAAAAATGTTTGCTGCTTGTTCCAAGTCCTTAAGCGCTCCCTGTCTGTCTCCATTGGTGGCGCGGGCATTTCCTCGGTTATTGTAGGCAGGGGCAAAGTTAGGATTGAGGCGAATGGCTTCATTGTAATCTGCGATCGCACCCTGGGGATCTCCATTGGCAACACGGGCATTTCCTCGGTTATTGTAGGCGATCGCATATTTGGGATTAAGGAGAATCGCTTGGTCAAGATCATCTAATGCCCCTTTTTTGTCTCCATTGGTGGCGCGGGCATTCCCCCGGTTATTGTAAGCTTCGGCATAGTTGGGATTCAGGCGAATCGCTTCACTGTAATCTTTAACTGCTTCTCTGTTATTTCCCAGTGAGGCGCGGGCATTTCCCAAGTTATTGTGGGCTTCGGCGTCGTTAGGGTTGATGCGGAGTGCTTGATTGTAATCTGCGATCGCTTTTTCTTTATCTCCCAAATCAAAATAGGCTAATCCCCGACCGTTGTAAGCTGCGCCATACTGAGAATTCTGATCAATCGCCTTACCATAAGAAGCGATCGCAGCTTGCAAGTCGCCGTTTAAATGCTGATTCTTTCCCTGAAGATAGAACTGCCCACCCTTAGATGTTGTAGCTGAACGACGGCTAGGTTGACTGACTCCTATTTCTGTCACTAATACATTGTCATTCTTACTGCAAGAAACACTGCTAATTGCAGTCAAGGTAGTAAAAATAGCTATGGTAAATAAAGTATTTACCCTTGTCTGCCTTTGCCTAAATAAACGCCGTTTCATAAGTTAATATAAACTGCCATAACGCCTGAACAAAATTAGTACCAAAGTCTAGATTTTAATTCTTTAACTCAATAGTTATTTTAACTTTTGATAGACATTAAAAGTCAATTGACATATTTGCCTGATATTTAATAGTTATATTAAGGAAAAAATCTGATTCATAAAGTATAAAAATTGTCAATTTGGCTCTTTGCTATTGTCATATTTGCGCTTTTTGACAATAGATTTATCAGCAATCAACTACTGTTGCTCATGTTTTTTAGAACACTGTTGAAAAAATATATTTGAAATATTAAGATTTCTACTTTACAAGAACTCCATAAATTCTGACATTTGTAGCTAGATGAACAATTTACTCATCTTCTGTTTCACTCTCTTGAATTTTGGAAGTCAGCCGCCAAGAGGTGCTTTTCTCAATATCTACAGACAATTGTTCCAGATTTTGCCCTAAATCTTTTTGGAGTTTCTGAGTTATTGTAATGGGAAAATCTAAATTAATACATTGAGTTTGTGCTAGTCTTGCCAATTCTGTAAATGTAGCTTTGACTGTAGTCCGTTCATAACTAGTCAGCTTATAATAAGAAGTTTCAGATATATTTTGAGCTTGCATAGCTTTTTTCATACGTTCTTGCAAATGCTCAAATTCAGAATTCAACAATTTCCATTGCTGCTCAAGTTCCGAGTATCTGGTACTTAGTGATATTAAGTCTTCCGTTGCAGAATCCGGGCTGGCTTGGGCTTGTAATCTTAACAAATTCAAGTGGATTTGAGCCAGATAAATACAATCTAAATAAGCATACTCTATCTGTTCTTCAGTCAGGGGACGTTTTCCCCAATCACTTTTTTGTTCTTGTTTGTCGATATTGTTAAAGCTACAAAGTGCAGTAGCTATGGTCTTTAGTTGATAGTTGGGTAATGGTAAAAGATAATAGGGAATTTTTTTTGCCATTTCCAAAGTGCAGGTAATATTTTTGGCTTTCTTATTACCGAGAAGCTTTAGATCATAACTGGCGTTATGAAAAACTTTTTCAATGGCAGAATTTATCATAATTTTATCAATAAATTCTGCTATGATATTAGTCTGATCTAAGACATCTAAAAGGTAGACGCGATCGCCACTCATATCTTGAGGATTATCTAATACTTGAATCAGTGATAATCTTGGATTACGACTTTTATAGTCAGCCACTTCTGTATCTATCCACAGCGTTTTAGCCTTGGTATATTCAGCGACAATGGCACTAATTTCGCTGGCGGAAGTAAGGTAGGGCATTGGCTAATATTTCCTGATATTTAGGACATTGTAAGTAAGCCATAGTTTTCTAAAGTAACATTTTGTTGGGACTTTTGCTGCCACAGCATTCCATAAACGCTGAAGTTTTGAATTCGTCATAGACATCGCCAAATTGACTAAAATCTGATAATATCGAGTCACCACTGTGGGGTGGCATAATCTACCATTTAAATAGCTACTGGGCATCTACATTAAATTCATAGAGAGCTACAGGCTGTATATAGAGCCATCCTGGTTAGCAGCCGTTAGGAAAATTGAATTGGCATTTCTCAAAACTAGTCGCAAAATCTTAGCTTCAAGAAATCGTCCAAGGTTCAATTTTCAGTAACCTGAGCTATTGCTTAGGTACTTTTGCTAATTCACATTTAATTGTTTTTAACATCTGCTCCTCACCATGACATCACACATCAATTAATCGCTTCAACTACTCAATTCGGAGATAAATAATGAAAAAGCTAATTCCATTGCTAATTAGTGGCATTTTGGTAGTTGGTACTTTTGGCTGTGAAGAGGCTCCTAAAACTGGTTCAGAAACTCCTAGCACAACTAATCAAGCTGCTCAAGCACCAGCAACACCAGCTTCTCAGATAAATCAAACTACGGATAAAACTGCCAAAATTCCAGGAAAAGAAGCAACTCCTTTAGTAGCTAGTACAGATACTAAAGTTAAAACCGATTCTGAAAAAACAGCAGCCACAAAAGCTAAGAGTGACTTAAAAACTGAAGTTAGCGCAAAGTTGAACAAAAGCTTACCAGGTAATAAGTTACAAGTTGAAAACAAAGAGGGTGAAATTATCCTCAAAGGCACAGCAGCTTCTACTGAAGAACTTAAGAAAGCTGAAACCTTAGCTAAAGAAGTTCAAGGCGTGAAGACAGTGAAGGTAGAAGCAAAAGTTGACGCTGTAAAAAAGCCATAAAAGAATAACTGAAGCTTTCAGTTAACATCGGCATGAAAGCCAACCAGAGACTTACACAGATGTAAGTCTCTGTTTTTGCTATAGCTATTTTCAGGTAAATAGACCACGCGGTAAAATGGGATATTTTTTTAACTGGAAGTCCCTTAGCTATGGCTTATTTATAATTCTATCTTCTCATCTTTCAACTTCCATTATTTGAACCTCGATAAATTCGCTCCATCTGCTCTGGAGAAAGGCGTTTCATTGGAAACCATTCAAATGGAGAAACAGACACTTTCTCATAAGATTGACCATCATCGTGCTGGGTTTGAGGGGAATTGACTGCTACATTGGTATTTGGAAGCTGACTCCTGAAGGACTCATCTATTTCCGAATCTGGAAGCTGACTTTGAGGCAAAACATAAGCGTGCTTCTGGGGATCGTATGCGAAAACTTCTCCTGTTTCAATGTGATAAATCCAAGCATAAATGCTGAGTTCTCCCTGATAAAGCTTAGAGTGAATCACTGGATATGTCCGCAAATTCTCAATTTGAGTAAGAACATTTTCGGCAATCATAATCTCTAGCAGTTCTTCTTCATCGTAGTGACTGTAATGGTCTATAACTAGCCTTCGAGTTGCCTCTGCATATTTAAGCCAATCATGTACGAGCGGCATTTCATCGCTGAGATTATGTAACTTCATTAATCCTTTCATTGCACCGCAATGAGAGTGACCACAAATAATAATTTGGCGAATATCTAAAGCTTGAACAGCATATTCAATTGTTGCACCTTCACCACCATTACTTGCCCCATAGGGTGGAATGATGTTACCTGCATTGCGAATAACAAATAATTCACCAACTTGGGCTTGTGTAATTAGATTTGGATCGAGACGCGAATCAGAACAGGTAATAAATAATACTCTGGGCTTTTGACCGTGTGAAAGTTGCTCAAATAATTGTTGATGTGTCGAAAAATAGCTAGATTTAAATTCGCGCAGACCTTTAATTAATCTCTTCATTACTAAGTTCTAGAAAATTTTGGGGGTTCAGAAACAAATCACAGACAACAGATTAGGGTAGTAAAGATGACTTTCTTTCTACGTTTTTTCAATTGTAAAGATTACTATATTATAAATTAATTTGGTGCTTTTAATACCCTCTACCATTGGGGTGAGTTGCTTTTTTCACTTCCTCCCCCCTGTTACTTAGCAACTCACATTCCTGTGTGAGAATGCCTTGATCCTATTTAAAATTTTTGAATTACAAGTAATTAGTCGGACATGATATTATCTGCTCTGGGAAAATTTGATGGTCAGTTTGCGGGATCAAAATTTTTGCCATACACTTAGCGATCGCCTGCGGTAAGCCTTTTGGGTGAAGCTCACAGGCTTACCGCAATGCGTCTACTATAATTTCCAATTCTTCCCCTTACCCTCTTGCGAATTCTTAATTAGTTGATACACTTGTTCTTCATTAGCCCAGGGAACCAGCGCCTATGGTGCACATCAAGCGCGTGGAACTTACGAACTTCAAATCCTTCGGTGGCACTACTTCTGTCCCTTTGCTACCGGGGTGTACTGTCATATCTGGGCCAAATGGTTCGGGTAAATCTAATATCTTAGATGCGCTGCTATTTTGCCTGGGACTCTCCAGTTCTAAGGGAATGCGAGCCGATCGCCTCCCGGATTTGGTAAATAACACCCAAACCTCTAAAGGACGCGCTTCTATTGAAGCTAGCGTGACAGTGACATTTGATTTGTCGGGGGAGGATATCTTACCCAAAGCCGCAAAGGCGCAGAGTGAAGAAGCAGAGGATGCAGGGGAAACAGAGGAAGTAGGGGAAGTAGAGGAAGAAAATCCAAAATCCAAAATCCAAAATCCAAAATTGGGCGAGTGGAGTGTTACTAGAAGGCTGCGAGTCACTCACCAAGGGACTTACACCTCGAATTACTATATCAATGGTGAAGCTTGCACACTGACGCAGTTGCATGAAGAACTAAGTAACCTACGGGTTTATCCTGAAGGCTATAACGTCGTGCTACAAGGGGATGTCACCAGCATTATCTCGATGAATGCGCGGGAACGACGGGAAATTATTGATGAATTGGCTGGGGTGGCAGCGTTCGATCGCAAAATCATTCAAGCCAAATCAACTTTAGATGAGGTGAAGGAAAAGGAAGATAGCTGTCGGATTATAGAAACGGAATTAACCGCACAGCGCGATCGCCTTTCCCAAGATCGGGCGAAAGCTGAGAGATATCAAAAACTCCGCACAGAATTTCTAGCGAAACAATCTTGGGAAGCTGTTTTATCATGGCGATCGCTACAAGCACAACAAGAAAAATTAGTTCACGAAATTCAAACAGGCGATCGCAATTCTACTGAACTCACTACCCAACTCACAAACCTCAATTCCGAAATCGTCCAAAAAACTGCTGAACTAGAAGAACTCAATGCCCATGTCAAAGCATTGGGAGAAGAAGAACTTTTAGCGGTACAATCCACCCTCGCCACCCAAGAAGCAGAACGAAAACAACTCCAGCGTCAGCTTACAGAATTACAAACAGCTTCCCAAGAAACTGCCAAACGTCTAACTCAAACTCAACAAGAAATTCAAAAACACCGCCATTCCCTACAAGAAATTGCCGAAACCCAAATTGTAGAGACGCGATTCATCGCGTCTTCCCAACACCAAAGAAATGAAGCCCACCAAGCCTTAGAAACCTCCCGCGAAGCCGCCGCCGAAATCGCCTCAGCTTCCGAAGCCTGGGTGCAGCAACAAACAGCATTCAACCGTCAAATTGAAGCCTTACTGCACACCCTAGAACCGCAACGCACCGAACAAGCACAACTCAGAGAACGCAATAATCAGTTACAGCAACTTATCCAAGAGCAAACTCAATTAATTGAACGCGACGAACCCCTGTTAGCGGAAAAACAAACTGAGTGTAATCAAGTTGAAACGGAATTTAATGCCTCTAGCGAACCCATCCAAAATTTAGCCCAAAATCTTTCAGCCACAGAACAAGAACTGCAAATTCAACAGGAAACCCAAAAGCGGTTACTTTTTGAACAACGGGAAAAACAACGCCAGTTGGATAAAATCGAGGCGCAAACACAGGCACAGCAAGAAGTTCAAGGAACCCAAGCGAGTAAAGTCATTTTACAATCGGGAATGCCTGGACTTTGTGGCTTAGTTGTGCAGTTGGGAAAGGTGGAACCCCGCCATCAACTAGCTTTGGAAATGGCTGCCGGTGGACGCTTGGGACATATCGTGGTGGAAGATGATAGTGTCGCCGCAGCGGGTATTGAACTCCTCAAACAGAAACGTGCAGGGAGGGCAACTTTTTTACCGTTGAATAAAATTCACGCCCCCAAATTTACTCAAGATGCAACGCTGCGTTTTGCTAGTGGTTTCGTTAACTATGCTGTGAACTTAGTCGATTGCGATCGCCGTTATAAAGATGTCTTCAGCTATGTTTTCGGTAATACGGTAGTTTTTTCCAGCCTTGAGGCGGCGCGGAAAAATTTAGGATTGTATCGCATCGTCACCTTAGATGGCGAATTGTTAGAAACCAGTGGTGCAATGACTGGTGGTAGCAACAGCAATCGTTCAGCCTTGCGGTTTGGTACGGGTGAAGCGGCGGAATCTGATGAAGCGATCGCTTTAAAAACTCGCTTGGTGGACATTGAACGGGTTTTAGAGCGTTGTACTGAAGCGATCGCTACTTTGTCAGCTAGAACCAAAAAACTCACCCAGGAATTAACCGAAGCGCGTCAGGCGCGGCGCGAACAGCAGTTGCAATTAGAACAGTTGCAAAAAGATATTAAGAATTTGACAGCGCAATTACAGGGGACGCGATCGCAACTCGCCCAAAACAGCCAAAAGTTAACCACTGCTCAATCCCGATTGGAAATTTTAGAGCGGGAATTACCGGGACAAGAAAATGAGTTGCAACAATTTCGACACGCATTAGCAGAGTTGGAAGCATCCCAAACCCCCAGTGAATGGCAACAAATCCAGGCAACCATTAAAATTCAAGAGCAACAATTGCAACAACGCGAAACGGCGTTAAGGGAAGCTGAACAAAGATTAAAAAATTTAGAAAATCAGCAACAACGTTTGCAAGAAAAAATCCAAGAAGGTGAAACGCGAATCACCGAATACGAAACCCAACAAACCTCTTGTAGAGACGCGATTCATCGCGTCTTGAGCCAAATCACAACGATAGACGACCAAATCACCCAAACCCGCGCCAACCTCAGCGTTATGGAGCAGAATTTGGGAGAAGAGAAACAAAAACGCGACACTACAGAACTGGAAGTGCGATCGCATCTTTTGCGCCAACAACAATTGCAATGGGAAATCGAAAAACTCAAAGAAACCCAGGAGAAGCGGCGGGAGGAACTAATTGCATTGCAAAGCCAGTTACGGGATGTGGGAGCAGAATTGCCAAATCCACTGCCGGAAGTTCCAGATAAAGTAGACTTGGAGGAATTGCAGAAAGAATTGCGATCGCTTACTAAACGCTTACAGGCAATGGAACCTGTTAATATGCTGGCGTTGGAAGAATACGAACGCACTCAAAACCGTCTCCAAGAACTCACGCAAAAATTAGAAACACTAGAAGGGGAACGTACCGAACTACTTTTACGAATTGAAAACTTTACCACATTGCGGCAACTTGCCTTTAAAGAAGCTTTCGATGCTGTCAACGAAAACTTTCAATCAATTTTTGCCATTCTTTCCGACGGCGACGGCTTCTTGCAACTCGAAAATCCCGAAGATCCCTTTAGCAGTGGACTAAATTTAGTCGCGCACCCCAAAGGCAAACCTGTACAGCGCCTAGCTTCCATGTCTGGGGGAGAAAAATCACTTACAGCCTTGAGCTTTATCTTTGCCCTGCAACGCTATCGTCCATCGCCCTTTTACGCCTTTGACGAAGTAGATATGTTCCTAGATGGGGCAAACGTAGAGCGATTAGCTAGAATGATTAAACAACAGTCACAACAAGCGCAATTTATAGTTGTGAGTTTGCGTCGTCCGATGATAGAATCAGCCGAACGCACAATTGGCGTTACTCAAGCACGAGGAGCTTACACTCAAGTTTTGGGGATTAAGTTACAATCATCCAATACACCTGCTTGAGTTTTTGTTAATAATAGTGTATAGATAAACCGGATTCGAGATCAGGACTCGGTATAGAATGACCTCCGAACAGATAATTAGGCGTTCCGACATATTAAATACCCAGGTGATTACCCGCGACAACGGCAAGCGGCTAGGCATCATCAGTCAAGTCTGGGTTGATATAGATCAACGAGAGGTTGTGGCTCTTGGTTTGCGAGACAGCCTGATCTCTATTTCGGGCATACCGCGCTACATGTACCTCAACAACATCAGCCAGATTGGTGATGTCATCCTAGTTGATAACGAAGATGTAATTGAAGATATCGAAGTTGAATCTCTCAGTAATCTGATTAACTGGGAAGTAATTACAGAAACAGGTGAAGTACTAGGAAAAGTTCGGGGCTTCAAATTCGACGGCGAAACCGGGAAGCTTAACTCCATAGTTATTGCTTCTTTAGGATTGCCCCAAATTCCCGATCAATTTGTGAGTACTTATGAGTTCTCAGTAGATGAAATTGTCAGCACTGGCCCCAATCGGTTGATTGTGTTTGAAGGAGCCGAAGAACGGGTAGACCAGTTGACAGTTGGTTTACTAGAGCGTCTGGGTATCGGTAAAGCCCCCTGGGAGCGCGATGAACAAGAAGAATACGGCTATACTCCACCGCGCCAAGTTGCACCAGCTAATCAACTGCCTAGTGGAGTGCCATTGCAGCCACCCAGGCAAAAAGTTCGCGCTCCCGAACCAGTAGCGCGGGAAGAGGAATGGACAGAAGACTATGTGGAAGAAGAAAGGCCACAGCGTCAGGTAATGAAGGCACGGCAGTATGAATCTATTCAATACGAAGAAGACGAAGAAGAAGATAACTGGAGTGAAGCAACGGGTAACGACAGATATCAACAACCGCAGCCGCTAAAGTATGAAGCCCAGCCTTACAGCAAGCCTTATGTTGACGAATATGATGATTATGACGACGTAGAGGGCGATGCTTGGGAAGATGAGCCGAAGCCTGTGAATATTCCCAAAAAAATTAAGGAAAGACAACCAGAATACGAAGAAGAAGGCGGATATTAAGTAATTCGTAATTCGTAATTCGTAATTAAATTTCAAGATTAGTCTGGCTCTTTCCTTAGAAGTAAGGAGGGGGCTAATTTTTAGTCTGGATAATGGTTTTATGACTAAATTGTGTGTAATTAATTTTGTTTAAGTACTTATAGCGAAGACACTGTAGGCGATAGCTCTAATATTTTTTTGTCAACTTTCATTTTTATAAACCTTGCTACGATGTCCGACATCTATAACATTTACCAATAAAACATCATCGAAAATATCGTATATAACTCGATAATCGCCTACTCTAATTCGATATGTGTTTTCTCCACCCTGTAACTTTTTAACTCCATTGGGACGTGGTTCTATAGCCAACTCATCTATTTTGGGTTGTATGCGATCTTGTAATTCTTGAGATAATTTTTTAAACATTTTTCTAGCACCTTTGGTAAATTTAATTTCGTAAGTCACGCTACGTCATTTTTTCTTTCATTAGCGATTTCCTTTTTAATATCGTCCCATGCGATAAGACTATTATTTTCTAGATCACTTTTAGCAGCATGATAGGCTTTTAAATCGTTTTCGTCCTCTTCATCTTCGATTTTTTCAAGTAGTGCATGAATTTCATCTAGGGTACTGTCGTAAGCTTGGTTTAGCAGTACGTTGATAGCTTTGATTAGTTGTTCGCGTTCGTGTTCGGTTTTCATAATTAAGCCTCTTTAAGATTGTTAAGTTTGATTAATTTATCAATTCTATTTTTTACAATGTATGTTTTGAAAACTCAATATCATCTAAGGGTAATAATCCCTCGTCCACGTCGGCAAAGTCTTCGTCAAGTGGTTCAAGGGTGGAAAGGGTTTCCAGGAGGGATTTTTTCTTGATGGGGGAAATGATGGCGAAGGGGATACCGTTTTGGGTAATAGTGAGCGGTTCGCCTGTTTTTTGGGCTTGGTTGAGTAGGGTTTGGATGGTTTCGGGGAGATCGGAAAGGGTGATTTGTGTCATGGTGGGTTCTGGGGTTAGCGGATGGGGACTTGGCGCACATCTATTTTACCTGTGACGGCGTTGGTGATGAGGGCGGTGCGATATTCAAAACAAGATTAAATCCGGGATTCCACACCAGAACTGTCACACCACAATTAAACGGATCTATCTAGTACCTATGAACTAATTAACTCTAGGATCAACGCTAAAACAGTTTGTAACTAATTAGTGAACGTGAGTTCGACAAGTCTTATTTGTCCTCTCCCCCAGCCCCTCTCCGACGCGGAGAGGGGAGCAAAAAGCGGAATTTTTCTTGCTCCTCCCTTTCCGTTTTGGGGATGGAGAGGTTCATTGAACTCACGTTAATTAGTTAACTGTTCAGAAACTCACTAAAAACTGCTAGCGTCAAACAAAGGAAAATACTGTTGTGGACTTTCGAGCTTGAAAACCCGTTCTAATTACTTGCAACTGTTGCCTTATATCCAACTCCAGTGGCAAACCATCGCCAAGGGACTTGTTGGTATCTTGGGATACGTACTGGCGACATTAGTGTTGATAAATCTTGCGGGTAGATTGGCAACTCCCTTTGCCCAAGGTAATGTAGTAGCGATCGCTCAAATAACCGGCAGCTGTGCCTTAATCTTTCTTGTCAGAGGCTTATTTCAGTCTATACAAGATATGTACATGGCGAAAGCTTCTTTGCGAGTGGCTTTTCATCTCCGCCAGCAAGTCTACGCACATCTTCAAAAGCTAAATCTCAGCTATTTTGAAACGGCAAAAGCAGGTGATTTATCTTACCGCCTCACAGAAGATGTTGACCGTGTTGGCGAAGTTGTAAATAAAGTATTTCACGACTTTATCCCCTGCGTTTTGCAGTTGGTAGCAATTCCAATTTACATGGTTTACCTAAATTGGCAACTGACACTCGCAACAGTCATAATTGCCCCGCTGATGGGTATTTTAATCGGCTGGTTTGGTGAACGCTTGGGCAAGTATTCCTTAAAAAGTCAAAATCGCGTGTCGGGTTTATCAGCCATCCTGGCGGAAGTTTTCAACGGTATTCGTTTGGTACAAGCTTTTGCTGCCGAAAATTACGAAATCGCCCGCTTTGGCCATGAAGCAGAACGCAGTCTGAAAGCAAAATACTCAGCCGAACGCCTCAAAGCGATTCAGATTCCAATCATCGGATTTCTGGAAGCCTTAAGTGCCTTATCATTACTGATTGTGGGAGCGTGGCAAATTTCCCAAAACAACTTGACAGTGGCAAATTTTTTCAGCTATCTGGCGGCGGCGGCGCTGTTAATCGATCCCATTGGTCACACTACTAATAACTACAACGAATTTAAGCAGGGTGAAGCATCTGTTGACCGCGTTTTTGAATTGATGGCAATTCGACCGACGGTAATTGAAAAGATAAATGCGATCGCTCTCCCCCCAGTCAATGGCAAAGTAGAATATCGTCATATTTCCTTCGCCTATAAGCCCGGTGAACCCGTATTAAAAGATATCAGCTTATTGGTATCACCAGGTGAAGCGATCGCTCTTGTGGGTGCTTCTGGTGCTGGTAAAACCACATTTGTGAATCTTTTACCCCGTTTTTACGACCCAGAAGTTGGTCAAATATTCATTGACGATGTTGATATTCGGGATGTGAAGCTGCATAGTCTGCGGCGACAAATTGGGATTGTTCCTCAAGAAACCATCATGTTTTCGGGGACAATTGCTCAAAATATCGCCTTTGGACAAGATATTTTTGACATAAAAGCAGTGAAAGAGGCGGCGAAAATTGCTAATGCCCATCAATTTATTAGCCAACTGCCAGAGGGTTATAAGACTTGGGTAGGCGAACGTGGGGTAAACTTATCTGGTGGACAAAGACAAAGAATTGCGATCGCTCGTGCTGTTCTCCTCAATCCCCAAATATTGATTCTTGATGAAGCGACATCAGCATTAGATTCCGAATCAGAAGCACTGGTACAGGAAGCGCTGGAAAGATTGATGGAAAAACGGACGGTGTTTATTATTGCTCACCGTTTATCGACAGTTAGGAGGTGCGATCGTATTTTAGTTCTAGAACAAGGGCAAATTGTCGAATCGGGAACCCATGAAGAATTATTAGCTTTAGAAAATCGCTATGCGCGGTTTTATGCCCAACAGTTTAGTTAGGAGTTGGGAGAAAAAGCTACCCTTTGTGGGTACTCCTTCGGAAAGTAGAATAGACGCAAAGCGGCTATGCGATTCGTTGACATACTCACTGAGAAAGAAGGGTCGGTGATTCTGGAGTAATGAGTAGTGAGTAATAAGTAATGAGTAATAAGTAATAAGTAATAAGTAATGAGTAAATACCTATTTCTCATCTACTCATTACTCATTTAAAGGAGTTCACCGTTAAAAAAAAATTTATTCTGAATTCTGACTCCTGACCCTTTAGAGATTTAGCATAGTTTTTGCAAAAATAATTTCGTTAACAATATCCATCACATCATTTACTACATCTGCTGCTGTTGATGGGTCGTTGATATATTGATTCAGCGACTTGAATTTTTCCGGTGAGATATTTCCCATTAATTTGCTATCCCAATTTGCCAGCATTTCGTCAAACACTTTTTTAGCATCGCCATTAGTGCATACAATAGGAATCACCGGAATTTTTTCTTGTTTAGCATACAGATAAGTCTCATAAGTTCCGCCAACACCCCCCACAATAATAACCAAATCTGAATGTCGCAAACAAGTGAGCCATTCATTAACACCTGACTCTGTATATTCGACTTTTCCACCCTTAAATACAGGTTGTTTTCCTTGTGGAACAAAGTGGGTTAATTTATCGGTTAAGCGGATATTTTTTTCTGCTATTTTTTCAGCAAACTTATCAGCTACAACATAATCTACTCCCTCCCATCCACCTGTGATCAGGTTGTAGTTATATTCTGCTATTTTTTCACCAAGCTTTTGAGTACACCAATTAACTTCATTAGGAATATTAAAGTTTCCTGTTCCTGCAACTAAAATGCTTTTTTTACTTCTAAGTTGAACAGCATCATTTCTAATAGCATCATTAAGCTGATTGATAAATTCATTAAAGTTATTAGTTGGATTTATGCTTAATTTATCCGAGATAAAAAACATAAACTCATCAATTTTTTCTGAAATCTCTATAATTTTCGCTGCAACATTATGCATTGCTGAATATTCATGAGATAATAGTTCTGAATTAATGATTTTTTCTATTTTTTCTCTCTGTTGCTTCCAGTATGTTATGTACTCTATCTTGCCTTCTTTGGTATAGATATCGGCATCTTGTAGAACAACTGGAAAAACTTTTTGTTCATAATCCTTGTGTTTCATAATTTCAACAGCTTCAAACATACAGTATTCCGATCGCAAATATTTCTCGCTGACTACAAGAATTACATAGTTTCCACGCCCAATTTCCTGCATGAATTGCTGTATACTCTTACCTAGTGTTAAATAGTTGCGATCGCGAATTAAGTTGTAACGTTCAGAAACAAGTGCAGCACAAATTTTATCAACCAATTCTTCGCGTTGTCTGCCTAATTCACTCTGGTTATCTTTCCATGCATACGATATGTATATCTGATTCATTTTTTTAGATTTTCTTAGATGCTATAGAAGTTTGAAAAAGATTGGCAAAATAGAATTTGCTACTACACAAACCAACTTTAATTACGTTGATTTGAAAATAACCAGCGCAGACAAAAAGAATTCTGAAGTCAGGCTTTAAAACATCAGAACTTTCGATTTAGTCTGTGTAGACGTGATTTATAATTGCCAAAGCTGAATAAAATTTTACTTTTAGATTTGACAGAAAACCTACGTATTTTCTCGCAATTAAATCGGGATTTTTATATTTATAACCCATATTCCGCACTTCAAATTGAAGTATAAAAAGATTACGAGGAAGAGAAAAGCCAAAAATTAGGATAGTTAAGAACTAGAGTACAGAATGAATCTAACGCATGAAGATAAATGAGCAAATATAAAAAATTTGACCCATAAAATAGGTTATGCAAGGACGCTGATTTTGAAGAGCAATGATTGTTCCTCCAGATGTTGATAAATTTTGATTCAATCTGAAAACAGTGTTTAGCTTAAGAAAGTAGATAATACTTTTGACAAGATGATGGTAAACAATTCAAAATATAATGGCGTTCTGAGGTTAAATTAATCACTTGATTAATCCCATTTAAAGTCAAAAAGTGAATTCCTTGGAAACATTGAAAGACCCATCTTAAGGTAGGAGAAATTGTTAATTTTCCTAGTTGATTTTTGATGCCGACTTTGAGTCTTTTTAAGCTATTTCTCAGTTCCCTTTGACCAAGATTATAAACTAACAGACACAAAGACATTAAAAATAACATCGTCTCAATGCGCTCAGGGTTTTCTACAAAAAAACTATCTGCAAAAAATAAAGGGTCTTTCAGAAATCTAAATCCTCTTTCACAAGACTGTTGATTTTTATAAGTTGTAATAATTTCTGAGGGTGTTAACTTTTCGTCATCAACTAAATTCGTCGCTAAAATAAATCTTCCGGCTGATTTTCTGAGGATTTCTATCTCTTCTAGTTTTTCATGAATCTCTGCTGAGATTTTATAAACAGTTTTCTTCTGTTTTGACTGACTTTCAAAAAGTTGGAGTTCTTTAATTTCAAAGAGTTTCAGCTTTTTATTGATGACTTTTAGTTTATATCTGGCTGTCTGCGGAGTTTCAAAATCTTCTCTTTTTAATTCTTGTAGTAGTTTTTCAACGTTAACTTTTTCTTTCTTGAGCCTTTGCTCTAGCTTCTCTAAATCACTGGACTTTCTTTTTTGGCTTTCTACTATCAGCCAAGTTTGTTTAATCCCACCATAATTTACTATTTCTTCTTTCCACTGGTATTCATCTAAAGTTTGGGCTACCCCTTTCTCTCTTGATTGTGTGTTTCTCTCTTCTATCTCTACCAATTGCACTAAGTCTCGTGCTTTTTTTATGGTCATTGGCACTCTACTTATCCATTTTAAATGTGCAATTAAATTGAGATTTTCCTGACTATATAATGCACTATCACAGACCATAATACTATCGAAATCTATTTGCTTTTTAAACTCTACTAAGATTTTGCCAAATACAGCTTTGTCCGCTTCATTTCCATCTCCAACTCTCATTAATAATGGGATGTCTCCATCACTACTAGTTATTAAATCTAAAACACATTGTTTCAAATCTGGTCTGTGGTCACGAGAATATCCTTTAGTGATAATTATTGGTCTTTCCCTGGTTATTTCCGATTCTTTTTCCTGATGCTCTTCACTGTTGTATTCTCCATGCAGATGAAATGATGTTGCATCCAAATGTGAGTATTTTGTAGATAGATTAAATTTTTTAATTACTGATAATACAATTTCCATAAACAGATTATTCAATCCACTTTTATATAACTTATCCATAACTCTGCCAATTTTATCGTCATTGATGTAATCAGTTTTTACATCTTCTCCCAATAATATTTCGATAGCTTTATCATCAAAAAACTGACTAAATAAATATAAAGGTCTTGAGACAAATCCTAATCCATTGATTAAAATTGCTTTCACCAGTGTTCCTGCTGTTATCTTTTCACGAGGGTCTATTCCTAATTGGGAATTAATTATTTCAACTATTCCTATTTCATCAATTAACCCAGCTACTATTCCTAAATGGTCAATATTTTTAATTTGAGTATTTTCGATTGGAGACATTTTTTACCCTCAAATGTTTTTGAGTTTATATGAATTGTCTCACTTGGATTGAACCAATGTCTATTTAGTTTTAGACAAAGCTTGAAATCAATTTCTTCTCAGCAATGTAAGCCTCACCGTCTTCGTCACACAGGTTTATTTCTGCGAGTTTATTAAAGATTCACATGTCTTATTATTTACTTGTATTCGGAAATCATTATTTAGGCTTTTATACTACATTTTGAAGTGCGGAATGTGGGTTATAAAATTCAGTTTATAGTTCAATACAGTTCAGATAAGACCAAAACACTTGTAGAGACGGCGATTTATCGCGTCTCTTGCCTTAACCGAAACGTATTGGGCGATTTATCGCATCTCAAAAACCCACAATTTTGTATAAATAGCGCTTAACTGATGTAGAGACGTTGCATTGCAACGTCTCTTCTGAGATTATTGATCGTGTCAATTACAGAAAATTTAATCTTAATAACTCTGTAGAAATTAAGAATAAAATAGCTATGAATTGACTACTTTTTAGATTTTATTTGCTGCAATAAATCATAAAAAGGCTGCCAATTATCTTCCTGAGTAATTGCTTCCCAAGTAGCTTCGATCACAGGTCTTAATAATACCGTTTTGGGATTATGAACAGTTAGAGTTTGGGCAATTACATCGATGCGATCGCAGTCCAGATCATTCAAAATTTTATGGTATAGTATGCACCAATCATCAAAAATTCCTGACGCACCCGGTACTGGTACAATATCTGAACTATTCATCACAAAACCTGGCTCATCTCGCCATTTAGATGAAAAAGTGTGAGCCATGTCAGAAAAAAACTGGTGATAACCAACTTGGCTCTCTTTCAAAAATTCAATCGTTAGATCCAAGAGTTCTTGAGCTTGTGCATCAGGCAATTCCACAAAACCCAACTTTTTCAACATCAAAGAACTGTATTCAGCTTGATAATACTCATCAAATCTAGCTAATCCAGCTTCCATTTCGCCTTGAGCAATAATCGCCTTTAAAGGTTCCTGGAGCATTTGTAAATTCAACTTACAAATACTTGGTTGATTACCGTAACAATAGCGTCCATAATAGTCAAAATATGCAGCTATAAAGGATGGGTTGTAAGTCGGGATAAACGCGTAAGGGCCATAATCAAAACTCTCTCCAGTAATCGACATATTATCAGTATTGAGAACTGCATGACAAAAACCAGCCGCCATCCATTGAGCTACTAGTTCTGCAACGCGTTTAACTAATTCGGCGTAAAACAGGGCATATTTATCTTCTTCAGCACTTAAGTGTAGATAATACTGCTCAATTACGTGGTCTAACAGCTTCTTAGTTAAATCTGGGCGCTGGAAATAGTGCAGTCGCTCAAAAGTGCCAAACCGAATATGAGAACTACTCATCCTAACCATCACAGATGAACGAGTCGGTGAAGGTTCATCGCTCCGCCAAAGGGGTAAACCTGTTTCAATCATGGTCAGACAGCGCGAGGTACGTACACCTAAGTGGTGCAGTGCTTCCGCAGCCAGAACTTCCCGCACCCCACCTTTGAGCGTGAGCAAACCATCGCCACCACGAGAGTAGGGCGTTCTTCCAGAACCTTTCGTGCCAAAATCGTATAATTCGCCATCATTGGCGCGTACTTGCCCGTAGAGAAAGCCCCTACCATCGCCCAACTGTCCGTTATATTCACCAAATTGATAGCCGTGGTAACGCAATGCCAATAAGGGTTTGCGCCCCTGAAATCGGCCAAAAGCTGTGATGAAATCTTCGTCTTTGACTACTTGGGGGTCTAGACCGAAACGGGGTAATAGTTCATCGTTACGCCAACGCAGGATGTGTTGGGGAAATTCTGCTGCTGCAACCTCATCATAGTAGTCATCGCCTAGAGATTCTAAGGCGCTTTCGTAGTTGAGGGTGAGAAAAGGATTGCTAGAATTATTGTAGTTTGGAGTTTCAGCCAGAGTCATTACGAGCAAAGCTTAATTCATTCTTCCCTTAATACTACCTCTGGCTTCAGCATCAGCATAGATGCAAAAAGCGACCCATATCTAAAATATGGTAGCGCTACCATCAAAATCTAGAGTACATAATGATATTGTGATCTACAATCAGAGCCTATTTATAAATTAAATATTAAGTAGGTATGTTACGGCTATGTAAGAGGATGTTTGAAAAGTCATGATTGATGTATAAAATTTTTTACCCCACCCTAGCCCTCCCCTTATAAAGGGGAGCCACTGCGTTGGGCGGCTTCGCCGACTTGAAGCATGTGGCGTGAGGGAACTGGATTTTATTGTTTCCACACTTTATAAGGGGGGACCAAGGGGGGTAATAATTCAATTAAAATCACAACATACTACTTTTCAAACAATCTCTAACAATTTGAGGATTTTAGAAACCCTAATTTAGCCGTAACGTAACATATTTCTAGGTGCGTTATGGGCTGCTTGAACGCATCTAGAAATTTAAGGTTTACTTTATAAATGGTCTTTTACTTTTGAATTTATAACCCTAATAATTAAATTACGAATTCTTTTAAAATCTAGGTGCTTGCCAATTAGGATTGATGAGACTTGTCAGAATATGATCTTCCCATTGCCCATTAATTAATAGATAGTCTCTAGCATATCCTTCAATGACAAAACCAAGTCTTTTAAGTACATTGCCACTACGCCGATTGTGAGGCATGTAATTAGCCATGACCCGATGAAAATTTAACTCTTGAAAGAGATATAGAGTTGCAGATTTCAGCCCTTCTGTCATATATCCTTTACCTTGTTTTCTTTCAGCAAGGCTATATCCCACATAACAAAAATGAGCGGCTCCTCGGACAAAATTACTAAAATTGACCGTTCCAATAACTACAGTGGGATTTTTTTTGGTGAAAACAAATAGTTTTAACGATTGCCCATTGAGAAATTCCAGAAAACTATTCTCTATCTGATACTGCCAATATTCTTCAGTGAAAAACCCATCAGCCCAAAGAGGGTAAAACGGAGTGAGATAAGTTTTGTTATCAATGAAGTATTTGAGAATTTGGGGTATATCTTCATGGATCGCTGCTCTTAATAATAGGCGATCGCTTGTAATTATTGGCAGTTCTGATATCATAAATCACTTAATCGACGGGATCTCTTCCAAGAACATTCTCTAAATTTTATAAATTTTCTCATAACCTGCGGTTTACAGCACTTCCGGCGGCTATGAGGTACAGCCTCAAAGCTGAAAGCTATGATAGGAGAGAGGTAAGAAGAAAATTGTATTGCATAATAGCCGGAAGCGCTGTAATAGCAGCCAAGGCGAAGAAAATTCGCGGGTACACAGGCAAAGTCCGGCTCCGAGAACTAAGGAAAATGATTCTTTTGACTGTTTTTCCTGCCTGTTTTCCATAACCGTGATAAATGCATCAACTTTTTTTGATGAATTTTTATGTATCATGCTATGCTTGATATTGACACATCAAGTTTTTTTGAAATGATATAAACATACTTTCAAAATTACCAGGTCAATGAACGCAATAGCAAAGAATTTGGCTCTCGTATTTGGAGTGTTGGCTTTTGCGACAAGTTGCACAGCCACGCCTAATTCATCTACTCAAACTCAGTCGTTACCAAAGGTTGCAGAAGTCAGTGATTCGGCAAAGGTGAGGGCAATCAAGATTGATGGTTCTAGCACAGTGTATCCAATCACCGAAGCGATCGCTAACCAGTTTCAACAAAACAAGCAGCAGTACAAAGGACAAGTTCTCCTAAGCTTTTCCGGTACTAGTGAGGGATTTAAGAAATTTTGTAACAAAGAGACAGACATCAGCAACGCCTCGCGCCCCATTTTGAAAGCAGAGATAGAAGCTTGTAACAAAAATGGTGTCAAGTTTATCGAGCTTCCCGTTGCCTTTGATGCGCTAACTGTTGCGGTGAATTCCGAAAATACCTGGGCAAAAGATATTACCGTAGCCGAATTGAAAAAGCTTTGGGAACCAAATGCCCAAGGAAAAATCACTCGCTGGAACCAAGTGCGATCGTCTTGGCCTGATCAACCAATTAACCTGTATGGTGCTGGTGGTCAGTCTGGTACTTTTGATTACTTTACAGAAGCTATTGTTGGTAAAACCAGAGCCAGCCGCACTGATTACATCTCCAGTGAAGATGATCTCGCCCTAGTGCGCGGAGTCGGCACAGATCCTAATGCCTTGGGTTATTTCGGGCTTGCTTATTACGAAGACAACAAAACTCGGTTAAAGCCTCTGGCAATTGATAGCGGCAAAGGAGCAGTGTTGCCATCACCTGAAACTGTCGAAAAAGCTGAATATCAGCCATTAGCTCGACCTTTGTTGATTTATGTTAATGCTCAATCTCTGCAAAATCAGCCAGAACTCAAAGAATTTGTAGATTATTACCTCAAGTACGCACCGATAACAACCAGTTCGGTTGGGTATGTGCCTTTACCTAGTGAAGCCTATGAATTGGCAGAAAAAAACTTTCAAGCTGGTAAAGAAGGAACAGTATTTGCAGGTAAGGAGCAGATCAACTTCCAAATTAGTGATTTGTTGAAGACACCACAAAAGTAGTAATTTTACTCAAAAAAACTGACTTTTTCAAAAGTAATAGTGGTCTATCGAAAAAGTTCTGAGAAGTTCGTAGTAAGCACTTTAGTGCTTAAAGAATTAAGGACTGAAGTCCTTACTACAAACGCACTATGGAATCAGTTTACTGCTACCCATTAATTTAAATAAACTTAGGAAAACTGATGAAAGTACGTGTTGGCATTAACGGATTTGGCAGAATTGGACGGCTAGCTTTGCGGGCTGCCTGGGGTTGGTCAGAACTTGAGTTTGTTCATATCAATGAGATTAAAGGTGGGGCTGTTACTGCGGCTCATTTGCTCAAATTTGATTCTGTCCACGGGCGTTGGACATCAGAAGTAGAAGCACAAGGCGATCGCATCCTCATTGATGGCACACCCTTAAGCTTTAGCGAACATTCCCAACCTGGCGAAGTCCCTTGGGAAGAGTTGGGTGTTGATATTGTGCTGGAATGCTCCGGTAAATTTAGGACTCCCGCCACCTTAGACCCGTATTTTAAGCGGGGAGTACAGAAGGTGATTGTGGCTGCTCCGGTGAAGGAAGAAGCCTTGAATATTGTCATGGGAGTTAATGATCAACTTTATGAGCCTGAAAACCATCATTTACTAACTGCGGCTTCTTGTACAACTAACTGTTTGGCTCCAGTCGTGAAAGTGATCCATGAAGGCTTGGGGATTAAGCATGGAATTATTACCACAATCCATGACAACACCAATACTCAGACCATCGTGGATGCCCCTCATAAGGATTTACGCCGCGCACGGGCTACTAGTCTATCGTTGATTCCTACCACTACTGGATCGGCAACTGCGATCGGGTTGATTTATCCCGAACTCAACGGCAAACTCAATGGTTTGGCAGTACGAGTACCCTTGCTCAACGCTTCTTTAACAGACTGCGTGTTTGAAGTTGTGCGACCCACAACCGTAGAAGAAATTAATAGCTTACTAAAAGCAGCTTCAGAACAAGCACCGCTCAAAGGAATTCTGGGATATGAAGAACGTCCTTTAGTCTCTATCGATTATAAAGACGATCCTCGGTCTTCCATCATTGATGCCCTCTCCACAATGGTGGTAAACGAGACGCAAGTGAAAATACTCGCTTGGTATGACAACGAATGGGGCTATGCCAACCGGATGGTTGAACTCGCCCGTAAAGTAGCTCTGAGTCTGAAAAAGTAATGGGCATGGGGCATTTTCTCCCTCTGCTCCCCCTGCCTCCCCTGCTCCCCCTGCCCCTCATCTCCCCACTCCCTCATGGCTTCTACTACAGCTCATAGCGCCAATTTCAAGAACTATATCCTAGTCACCCTCGCCTACTGGGGTTTCACCCTCACCGATGGTGCGTTGCGAATGCTGGTGTTGCTATATTTTAACCAAATTGGCTATACCCCGATACAAATTGCCTTTCTGTTTTTGTTCTACGAAGTGTTTGGAGTTGTCACAAACTTTTTAGGCGGTTGGATTGGTTCCCAGTTCGGATTGAAGGTAACACTTTATAGCGGCATCGGATTACAGATTTTTTCTCTAGTCATGCTGTCCTTCCTCAATCCAAATTGGGCACAGTGGATTGCAGTCGGTTATGTGATGGTGGCACAGGCATTTTCTGGGATTGCCAAAGACTTGACTAAGATGAGTTCTAAAAGTGCCATTCGATTGGTAGTACCCCAGGATGCCCAATCATCTTTGTTTAAATGGGTGGCGGTGCTGACGGGTTCTAAGAATGCTCTCAAAGGAGTTGGCTTTTTTATCGGTAGCGCTCTTTTGGCTGCGGTTGGCTTCATCAATTCCCTGTGGATTATGGCAGGGGGACTTTCCCTGATTATGTTTTCTGGGCTGATGCTGCCTAAAGGAATGGGCAAAATCAAGAAGAAAATCAAGTTTAGCCAGCTGTTTTCTAAGAGCGAAGAGATTAATATTCTCTCGGCGGCACGATTCTTTCTCTTTGGTTCTAGGGATGTATGGTTTGTTGTGGGATTGCCAGTATTCTTACGTGGAACCTTGGGCTGGTCGTTCTATCAGGTTGGTGGATTCTTGGCTTGTTGGGTAATTGGTTATGGCGTTATTCAATTTTTAGCACCAACACTGATTCAGCGATTTGGTTCTGGCCGTCCACCGCAATCAAAGACCATCCAGTTTTGGACGTTTACTTTAACAGTAGTTCCAGCTGCGATCGCTCTTGCTCTCCAAATAGGTATACCTGCAAATATTGCGATCGTTGGCGGACTTCTAGTTTTTGGCGTAGTGTTTGCCTTCAACTCAGCAGTTCACTCTTATTTAGTGTTGGCGTTTACTGATGATGACAAGGTAGCGCTAAACGTTGGTTTTTATTATATGGCAAACTCTGGCGGTCGATTAGCAGGAACGGTTTTGTCAGGTTTGGTATATCAGTTTTTCGGTTTAGTGGGCTGTCTGTGGACATCCATGTTCTTTGTACTAGCAGCAGCATTAATTACTCTGAAGCTACCTGATCCTCAACCTAGTAAAGCGATCGCTTGGAAAGCGGGAGATGGGGATTAGGGAATGGGGAATGGGGCATTGGGCATTGGGCATTGGTTATTTTGCTTATCTCCCTCATCCTCCTTATCACTCCAACAATATTTCAGGCTTACATCAATGAGTACGAATCCGCAAGCGAATAAAGCCCCAGTACAAGCAGGGAGTAATCTCAGTTTTTTTGAAAGATACCTTACTGTTTGGGTGTTTCTGTGCATCTTGGCAGGAATTGGACTAGGGAGATTATTTCCAGGGGTGGCGGTGACGCTGGATGCGTTGAGTATCTATCAAGTGTCAATTCCCATTGCAGTTTGTCTGTTTTTTATGATGTATCCCATCATGGTGAAAATTGACTTCACCCAAGCTGCAAATGCTATCCGTGCCCCAAAACCTGTAATTCTCACTTTGGTGGTGAACTGGTTGATTAAACCATTCACGATGGTGGTATTTTCTCAGTTTTTCTTAGGTTGGTTATTTCGTCCGTTAATTACAGGCACAGAATTAATTCGTGGTAACGAAGTTGCGATCGCTAATTCTTACATTGCAGGTACGATTTTGCTGGGAATTGCTCCTTGTACTGCGATGGTGCTGCTGTGGGGTTATCTTTCCTACGGCAATCAGGGACACACCTTGGTAATGGTGGCGGTTAATTCTCTGACGATGTTGTTTTTGTATGCACCTTTAGGTAGGTGGTTACTGGCGGCAAATGATTTAACAGTACCCTGGCAAACGATTGTGTTGTCGGTGCTGATTTATGTCGGATTGCCATTAGTGGCAGGAATGTACAGCCGTTATTGGATTTTTCAAAACAAAGGGAAAGAATGGTTTGAACGAAGATTTTTAAAGTATCTCAGTCCAATTGCCATTACTGCCTTGCTGATGACTTTGGTTTTGCTGTTTGCTTTTAAAGGTGAATTGATTGTTAGCAATCCCTTGCACATCTTATTAATTGCCGTGCCACTATTCATCCAAACTAATTTTATTTTCTTGATTAGTTATGTGGCAGCATTGAAGCTGAATATATCTTATGAGGATGCCGCACCCGCAGCATTAATTGGAGCTAGTAATCATTTTGAAGTGGCGATCGCAACTTCTGTAATGCTGTTTGGCTTAAATTCCGGTGCTGCACTTGCTACGGTGGTAGGTGTTTTAATCGAAGTGCCAGTAATGTTGATGCTGGTTGAAGTTTGTAAGCGAACGGCATTTTGGTTCCGAAGGGAGCCAGAAAAGGCAACGTTACGAGATCCACGGTTTAATTGCTAATTCGTAATTCGTAATCTTTCAAAAATTTTACAAGGAGCAAAATTATGGCAATTCTGAAAACTCATGTAGCTTTGAATGTTACTGACGTTGAAAAGTCTGTAGCATTTTATCGGGCAATGTTTGGTGTGGAACCTGTGAAGTATAAAGATGACTATGCCAAATTTGATATTTCCAGCCCCGCGCTAAACCTGACACTGAATTTAGCCCCTAGCGTCAAAGCTGGTGGTGCATTGTCTCATCTGGGTATACAAGTTGAAAGTACAGAAGAAGTGCGATCGGCTATACAAAGGTTTACGGAGTCAGGATTAGCATTATTTACCGAGGATAATACTGATTGTTGTTACGCTTTGCAAGACAAAGTTTGGGTAACAGATCCAGACGGGAACCGCTGGGAAGTTTTTGTGGTGAAGGTGGGAGATACAGCACCAGAAAAGAATTTAGTGACTACAGCTAATTCGACAGGGGTAGTCAAGGCTGTTAATAAGCCATGTTGTGCTTAGACTAAATCTAATTGCAAAGTATCGCCAGAGGTGGCTTTTACCTCTGACGATTTCCGTAGTAGTCTATCAAATTTAAAGTTATGGGTAAGCAAGTTTGTAGTAAGGATTTTAGTCCTTATTCTCCAACGCTGCACTATCCGCCAGTTATGCAGAATTCATGTCTGTTTTCTGACTCCTGACTCCTGAATTCTGTTTGATAAAAAAGAGGAGGAATTATGAAAAAAGTAATGTTTGTTTGTACGCATAATTTCCGCCTTTCCCAAATGGCGGAGGGATTTGCAAGAACGTTAGGAGAAAATAAAATTGCTGTTACAAGTTCTGGTTTAGCACCAAATGAGATAGATCCAATCACTGTTAAAGTGATGTCAGAAATTGGTATTGATATTAGCAATCAAACTTCTAAACCTTTAAGTGATTTCAACGCCGATGATTATAATGCTGTGATTTCATTATGTGGTTGTGGTGTTAACTTACCCCAAGAGTGGGTATTAAGAGATGTGTTTGAAGATTGGCAACTTGATGATCCAGCAGGGCACTCAATTGAATATTTTCGTCGGGTTCGAGATGAAGTTAAGGAACGAGTTGTAAACTTAATTATGTCTCTCAATTAACAATTACTACAACTATAAATTAGGTTGGCGATCGCTCGGAGTAACTTAGCTGGCTCCACAGGCTTGGTGATATGCTGCCCAAATCCGGCGGCAATTGCTTGTTGATAATCAACCTCAGCGGCATAAGCGGTGAGAGCGATCGCTGGAATTTTCCCGCCAAGTTCTGGTGACATAGCTCTAATTTGACGCATTAGCATATATCCATCTACTTCCGGCATTCCAATATCGCTTAACAGCAGATTTGGCCGGAACTGAGGCATAATTCGTAATGCTTCCATCGCAGATGCGGTCTGGATTACTACCGCGCCAGACTGCTCCAGAATGAAAGTAATTAACTCTCGTGTATCACGCTCATCATCCACCAGCAGAACTTTCAACCCATTTAGATCGGGTGAATCATCAAGTTGAGAGACAATCTGGTGGCTATTTAGATGAATCTTGAGCAACGGTAGCATGACTGTAAAGGTTGCTCCCTGTTCTTCACCCAAACTTTCTGCCTTAACTGTGCCACCATGTAGCTCGACAATGTGACGAACAATAGCTAATCCTAATCCCAGTCCGCCGAATTTTCTGGTAGTTGCACCATCAGCTTGTCGGAAGTAGTCAAAGACATAAGGTAAAAAGTCAGGGTTAATCCCTTTACCTGTATCACTGACTCGAAGGTGAACCTGAGAACCAACAGACTCTAAACTGATTTCTACCTCTCCACCTTGGGGTGTAAATTTAATAGCATTGGAAAGTAAATTCCAGATAACTTGCTGCAAGCGATTGGAATCACCTGTTACGAGAAATTTGGAGTCGCCACTCTGGTGCGCTTCCAGCGCAACTTGAATTTGAGATTTGAGATTGTCAGGTTGCTTGATAAAATCGATAGATTCTAAATTTCTTTGAGAATTTTCTAATCCAAAATCGTTCGACTGAGCGTAGCCGAAGTCTAAAATCGTAAATCGCAAATTGATAGATTTGGCTTCAGCGGCTAGACGTACAGTTTCTATGGCTGAAGCGATCGCAGTTGCCAGATTTACAGGAGCAATATTCAGACTAAGTTTACCTTGCAGAATGCGAGAGACATCTAGCAAATCTTCAATTAATTGGGTTTGCAACTTGGCATTACGCTCAATGGTTTCGAGAGCGCGAGTCGTGGTTGCTTCATCATACTTTTTGGTTTGCAGTAACTTCGACCATCCCAGGATCGGGTTTAGCGGCGTGCGAAGTTCGTGAGAAAGAACCGCCAAAAATTCATCTTTGATCCGGTTAGCTTGGATCAATTCTTCTTTGCGTCGCTGTAACGAAGCCATTAAATCAGCGCGTTCCAGAGCAACCGCCACTTGATCAGAAGTTGCTTGTAATAGAGTAATTTCCCCAGAAGTAAAGTGAGTACGGGTGCGACTGGCAAAAGAGAGAACACCAAGCAGCTTTCCTTGAGCAATTAATGGTTGACCTGCGTAGGCTGTGATTTCCAAAGCACGGAGAATGTGGGCATTTGGAACGGTAGAGTGCAGCACATCGTTAATAACAATTTGATGGCGTTCTTGTGCCACCATTCCGCACATACCTTGATGAAATTCCAGATATTCAATTGTTTGAAATACTTCATCAGTGATGCCATTCCAAGCTACTAACCGAAGTTTTTGCTTATTTTCATGTGTATCGATTAGATAGTGGAAGTAAAAGTGCAAATCCATCTGCGCCGAGAGTTTGCTAAACAGGCTGTTCATTAAATCCAAGGGGCGCTCAGTTGAAAGCAAATCGCTGGTTGTTTCCGAGAGCAGTTTGAGTCTTTCACTGCGCTCTTGTAAAGCTTGTTCTGCAAGCTGACGTTCCCGAAGGGCGCGTTCGCGTTCGGTGATGTCAATTGCAACCCCTCCTACTAGACGTTGCCCAGATGCATTGGCAATGGGAAACTTGTAGACTAAAAATTCGCCGAGGGTGCCATCTGTGCGTGGAGCAGACTCAATCGTTTGAACAACCTGATTTGTCTCGGCAACCATTCTAATGTTATCGAGGAGAGGTTGAGCAATTTGGGCTGGGTATAGCTCAAAAATGTTTTTATGAATCGCCTTATTTACTGCTAAGTCAAATGTGCTCAAATAAGTTGGACTGAGGTAAACTACACGCCCGTCTACATTCGTAATCCATGCTGCGGCTGGAATATTGTCCATAAAAGCTTGGAATTGCTCTTGACTCTGACTCAGTGCTTTTTTAGCTTGTTTGAGATCACTAATATCCAGAATAAATGCAACTGATTTCTGTCGAGATTCTCCTAAAAGAGAGTAACCAACTACAACTGGGACAATAGAACCATCCTTGCGAATAAATTCCTTCTCATAAGGAGTACAGGTTCCCTTCGCTGTTGCCTCGGTAATAGCCAGTTCATCTAAATATTGGTACTCAGATGGCGTGATATTAGTCCACCGTAATCTACCTGCTTGGATATCCTCCTGGGTATAGCCGACAATTCGCAAAAACTCGTCATTGGCTTCGGTGATACTACCATTCACATCACCAAAAAGAATACCAACTACATTCGCTTTCACAAAACTCCGAAGCCGCTCCTCACTTGCTTGGACTGCCTTCTCTGCCTGCTTGCGTTCGCTAATATCTGTAGTGCTGCCAACTAAACGTAGTGGGTTACCATCAGCATCTCGCTGTACTATTATCCCCTGATCTAACACATAGATGTACTGATTATCTTTGTTGCGAATTCGATACTCCGCAGTATAGCGATCGCTATTTGCCAAAGCAACTCCCGCCTCATCTTCTAAACGTTGCAAATCCTCTGGATGCACAAGCTCGCGCCACCAATTACCATTTGCTTCAGCTTCAGCGAGAGAATAGCCCAAAATTCGAGTTAATCCCTCAGTTCTTTCAACAGTATCCTCTTTTAAATTCCAGTCATAAATGAGACAGTTTACCGCAGATGCAGCTAACTCAAACCGCTCGTTAGCTAACCTCAGACGCTCCTCCTTCTCTCGCAAAGTTTGTTCTACTTGTTTGCGTTCACGTAGTGCAGCTTGCTGTTCGCTCAAATCAACAACGAAGCCAATAACCGTTTCTTCAGCATCTCCCACAAGGACAGAACCGAGCAAAATGGGAACTCTTGTACCATCTTTGCAGATATATTCCTTCTCAAAGGGCTTACATACTCCGGTGGTTTTCAGTTCTTGCACTGAACGCTCACTCAAAAGAAGATACTCTGGTGGGGTAATATCGCGCCAGTTCATTTGGTTAGCGGACAAATCTTCTCGCCTATAGCCAACCATTTTCAGAAAAGCATCATTGGCTTCTATGATGGAGCCGTTCTTCACATCAGTGACAATCACTCCAATGATGTTAGATTCTGCCAGTCGGCTAAACCGCATCTCACTATTTTGCAACAACTTTAGGCTTGTCTCTGCCTTGCGTCTAGCAGTTTGCAACTCTGAAGAAAGGGCGGTAATTAAGAAGGATACTAGTGAAAACGTCGTTAATCTTACCAAAACGTTTTGGCTGAAGAAATCAAAGGAGTAGACTGGCTCAATCAAAAAATATAGCGCAGTTGTCACAGAAAGAGCGATCGCTAGCACTCCAAGTCCCATGCCGCCGTACCAAGCGCTGACTGCCACAGCAGCATAAAATAATGGGAATACGCTCGGATCAAAAACTGGCAGCAACAGTTTTGTCAGCAGCAACGCCGCTATAACTGCCACAATCATCACACCATAAGCTATGAACCAAGAACGCATCATCAAAATTTTTTCGGGTACTTTCACCATCATCTTAAGAGTCCTCCCGTTGCTCCGCGTTTGAGAGATACTCTTTCACTAGTGTTTTACCTGGTTCGCCCATTTTCTGTAACATTTCTTCAATTAGCTTTAGTGCCATCTGTGAAGGCACTGTAGATCCGTTCTCCCAGCGATTGATTGTTCGCAGAGAAACTCCCAACTTGGCTGCAAACTTTTCCTGAGAGAGATCGAGCTGCTGCCGCAGTTCACGGATCAAATCTGAAATTTTCAGTGGCTTTCCTAGTTCCATAGTAGGAAGATTAAGACAGGTGTCTCGCCATTTGTCTCCAGCTTGAGGAAGAATTTAAATAATCATTAGTTATTATCGATTTCATCTTTTGACGAAACTCCAATATTCATTTATCAGTGTTCACTGGTTATTCTTTACTGCAAAACCTATCTATAAAATAAATATTAAATTTCTCTGATATGTGACGCCACAATAGTATTATCGGGGACTATTTAATGATTATTAGCCATCACACACCGCCAAAATTTATAGGTGGTGTGTTCCATTTCCATAATTCATAATCAATTTAATTTATATAGCAATCAGATTTGATTTCTGAATCACTCGTAGAGGTAAGGGATTAGGGATTGGGTACTGGGAAGAAGGAATAAAGGTGTACTGAGTTTTGTTCAAAAATCAATATAGGACTCATATTTAATTTCTGAAAAAACTCAGTAGAACTAATAAGCCTTCTTGACTGTTGCCT
>NZ_JAWJTF010000110.1:0-32784 GCF_048836525.1 Nostoc sp. CALU 546 | reverse complement strand
CTTTGCGATTTACTGAGTTTGGCTTCTTTTCAATTCCCAAAGTCTGAAATTGTTCAAGATATTGCGCCTCTGTCCAGCCTTCTTGTTCTGCCAATACCAATAATGTAAATACCCCCGCCCTTAATCCAGAGGCACAGCGAGTATAAATCGGTTGAGAGGATGCTTTCACCGCTTGTTTAAAGGCTTCTAGTGTTTCGACGGTCAAGTTTTTGGGTGAAACGGGAACACTCACATATTCCAAAGCCTGTTCTTTCACCATTGACGCATCAAGCTGATTTCCTTCAGCCGCAGGACACAAATCAATAACAGTCTTGTAGCCTTTTTGAGCAATTTCTTGCAAGGCTTCAGACTCAGCCATAGAACCAATGGCTAGGGTATTGGTAACGGTTTTGAACATAATGGCGCACTCATAATTTAGGGCAACTTAAATATAAACTCTATACCCATGTATAGAACCCATTTGACATCTAAGAAGGTGCTGCAAGCCTCTTAATCATTAGCCTGATGAAACAGAGATTGAGTTTAGCAGTGGCACTAACGAGGGTTCGTTCAAAGTTCTTAACCAGAATTTTACAGCGCTCCATCCAAGCATTGGAGCGTTCAATTACCCATCTGGCTATTGCCGGAACAAATCCAGATTTTCCTTGTGCCGCTTTCTCTTGTTTTGAGGGTTTCGTAGAAAGTTGAAACTGAATTTTGGTCATGATCTTTGGGTAAATCTGCTCTAACTCCTGAGTCAAGTATTCTGGGTGATACCCATGATCTAGCAGGATAGTGATCTTGGGAATATCGATAGGTTTTGACTTGAAGTAGTCGATGTTGAGAGTAAACTTCTCTTTTAATCCGGCATCATCCGAGACATTGGCGCGAGTACAGTGCGTAAAGAAGGGAAACCCAAGGGTGTCAATAGCCAAATGCCTTTTAATACCGTTGGTGGCTTTGTAGAAACAAAAACCTTTCGACTCCACACTGGCATTGCAGGTATTTTTCACTGCTTGGGAGTCAATGATGATCAACGTCGTCCAGTGCGGTTTTTTTTTTACCTGTTCACGGACTTGTCCATGTAATACACTCATCAGTTCCTCAAATACCCCTGCTGCTCGCCACTGTTTGTAGTGCCAATATACGGTGGAATAAGGCGGGAAGTCTTTAGGTAAGTCTTGCCAATTGCATCCATTTTTTAGTTGATAGAGAATTCCATTGAAGATATCTCGCTTTGGCCAGTTGGTCGGTCGAGTCTGCTTCTTAGTCGGTAATATCTCTTGCAATAAGGGTTCAAAAATTTCCCATTCTGCATCAGTGAGGTTGCTGGAATACGCCATTAGTATTGGATTTTTGATGCTGAGGAGTACCTTAATTCAAAACCTCATAAGATGTCAAATGGGTTCTATAAGGTCAAGGGTTTTCTCACAATATCTAGCTTTTGATTTTGATGATCTTTTAAGTGCTGGTTTTTGATCGTTTTATGTCAAGAATGATACATTGGTAAGTGGGATCGGGATGGTTAAAGTTAGTTTTGCATTGCTCCATTAAAGGCACGTTTCTCAGAAGAGGAATAGTGGTTGGTCACTCCCTAAGACAGTCTATTTATACAAGAACGATTACGCCCTTGTGCTTTGGCTTGATAAAGAGCCTGATCTGCTGCCTCAATCAGTTCTGAAGGAACCATATCAGGCGTAGGAATTATCGTTGCAATTCCGATACTCAAGGTGACATGCTCTTTTACAGCCGATGCAACATGGGGAATATTTAGCTGTTCTAGAGCTTTATGGATTTCTTGGGCAACGTAAAAAGCCCCATCACTAGTAGTATTAGGCAAGATGAGAACAAACTCTTCTCCGCCATAACGAGCAGCTAAATCTGTAGCACGTTTAACTAGTTGTTTGAAAGCTTGGGCAACAAGGCGCAAACAATCATCTCCAGCGGTATGACCGTAAGTATCGTTATATTGTTTGAAATAATCAATATCACATAGAAGTAATGATAGACAACCTTCTTCTCGTAAAAGATGTTGCCAGATACAATCAAGCCTAATATCAAAACATCGGCGATTGGCAATTTGAGTTAATTGATCTACCATCGCCATATTTTCTAGCTGCTGGTTGGCTAACTGCAATTGTTGATAAAGTTCTGATTGCTGAATAGCGATCGCCACCTGTGTTGCCAATTGCTGAAGCAGTTCTTCCTCCCAAGGTTGCCACTCACGTGGGGCACTACAATGATGAGCAATTAACAGTCCCCAAAGCCCATCGCCTTGTAAAATCGGTACAACTAATTTAGCTCTGACTTGCAACTGTTCCAGTAATTCTATATGACAAGGGACAAGTCCTGCGGTATAAATGTCTGAAGTAGCTTTGAGCGTAGTTTGTTGATAAAACTGTCCTTGCTTTTCTACAATATAGCTGTCTGTAATTTCAATATTAAGGAGCGATTGCCAACCTTCTGTCACAGACTCCGTAACAACTAGACCGCTCCAATCACGGTTAAAACGGTAGATAATGACGCGATCGGTTTGTAGAAATTGTCTGACTTCGGCAACAGTTGTGTTCAATATTTCATCTAAATCCAAGGATTGGTGCATGTGTTGAGCGATCGCGGAAATCATCCGTTCCCGTTCTGCTTGTTGTCGCAGCGCGAGTTCTGCTTGTTTGCGGACTGTGATATCTGTAAATGATGCCACTACAGCATAAGGTTGTGATTCATCTGGTTTAAACAGTGGTTGAGAATTAATGGAAATCCATGACAGGCTACTATCAGGTTTGTGAACTCCCATAACGACGTTAAATTGAGGTTGTCCTGTGTGTAAGGTGACAATAGCGGGATGGGTTTCGCCTGGGAAAGAAGTACCATCTTCGTGAATGGGTTTCCATTGCGGATCAATGGAACTTCGCCCCATCATTTGGTCAGCTGTTAACCCTAAAATTCTTTCGGCACTCTCGTTACAGGCAGTAATGCGTCCATCAGCTTTCTGTAGGACAATACCTTCTGCCATCGCTGTAATTACAGAACGATAGCGTTGTTCACTTGATCGCAGCGCTTCTTCCATACGCTTGCGTTCAGTAATATCAGTATGGGTTCCTAACATCCGTAGGGGAAGACCATTGTCTGCGCGACTAAAAATTTGCCCCCGATCTAGAATCCACTTGTAGGTTCCATCTTTGCACCTAACACGATGTTCACTGACATACTGTTGAGTTTCACCGCGAAAATGCTTGTTAATTTCCTCGTAAACCCGTGGTTTATCATCGGAGTGAACCCGTTGATCCCATTCACTGAGTATGTTACCAATCTCATGTTCTGCAAACCCTAACATTTCTTTCCATCGGCGGGAGAAAAAGACTTCGTTAGTTTGAACATTCCAGTCCCAAACTCCATCGCCATTTCCTTCCAAGGCATACTGCCATCTTTCTTCACTGGCTTTGAGTGCAGCTTCGATTTGTTTACGCTCTGTGATGTCTTCAAAAATGTATAGTCTGCCAAAGTATCGATCCTGAGTATCCCGAATTTGGCTGGAAAAGCGGCGGATCGTTCGTCCATCGACAAATAAGATTTCATCCTCAATTGTGCAACGATTTTCTTGAGACTGCAATGGTTTACACGATTGGGCAAATGCTGGCACATCGGCAATTGAAGGTATACAGTCGGGAATTATGTCATTGTTTTTTAAAGCACCCAGCCGCATCTGGGCTTCTAGATGTTCAATGCCCCATATTTCACAGAAGCGGTGATTGAAATAGAGGATTTCGTCGGTGCCATTGTCAACAACAAAGAATCCTAGCAAAGAAGTGTCAGTCATGGAACGCAGCAAAGCTTCCCGCCAGAGCAATTCTGACTCTGCACGCTGGCGTTCTTGCAGTACAGCTTGTTGCTTGGTAATATCCTTTTCGTTGACGAGGATCGTGGAGTTACCCGTTACAGGATCGCGGGTACATTGTGTGTCAATACAATGCCACCGAATCCCCTGATTTGTAAACACCTGGGTTTCAATGCTGAACATTTCACCTAAATTAATCACCTCGATAGCTTGTTGCCCAACATTCTTGTCAACAAAGTGGGACAGAAAAGTATTTTCGGTTGATGAGTTAGCGTGCAAGCTACCCCCATAACAGCGGAGGGCTGCGGGGTTTTGCATCAACGGTAAACCATCCATTGTGTAAAGCGAGATCATCAAAGTGGTATGACATAGCGCTTCAATTGATCTCAATGTTTCTCGATCAATCTGATTGGCAACTTGCGTTGTACTTAGCGATTGGCAGGGCGTAGCCAATCGCTGATGCCATTTTATTTGCCCAAGAGCAATTCCTAGTTCTGCTGCTACCAGTTGGAGATACTCAGTCTCTAAAGAACTCCACTGACGTGGACTACTGCATTGATGAGCAATTAGTAAGCCCCACAGATGAGGATATGTACTAGAAATTCCATTATTTTTCTGACTATTTATTAAAATAGGTACTACTAAATTAGCTCGAATCTGCAAACCCATTAATAATTTTTTGTAACAAGGATCAAGCTGTTTAGTATCAATGTCTTCAATGATATTAATCTGTCCCTCTTGATATCGCTCTACCCATGTGGTATTGAAGCAAGGGTCATAAATTAATTGCCCTAAAATCGGTTTCCATGCACCACTGACAGACTCTTCAGCTATGACTCCATCTCCATCAGGCAAGAAGCGATAGATAACAACGCGATCGCTTTCTAAGGTTTTTCTGACTTCGGCGACAATAATGTTGAGAATTTCACTCAATTCAAGGGACTGGTGAATTTGTACAGCCAGCATCCTAATTTGATGAAGGATTTGCTTGAAATCAGTTTCATAACCTGATACATCATTGGAGAGCATTGCAATATTACAAAATATAAAATCTTAATTAAATAAATTATCTTTATGTACTGGTATGAAAAAGCTTTACCAAATAATGATAATATAACTAAAGAAAAAGTTGAGTTCAAGTTAAAATACGATAATTAATAATATCTTTACAATAAAAATACTTCCATATTGTTTTGTAGAGGGTCTCAAGAGTCAAAAGTCCAGCCAGGTTTTTTAGAATTTTAACTCTTGACATCCATGACAAAACAATATATATTTCAGTTGCAAAATTATTGAAACTTTTGCTTTTCTTAACTGAGGAAACAGTTATTTTGAGAGGGTGCTAAAGGGTTTAATATGTTCAAATTCTTTGGCCCGTTTTTGTATTTGATTGCCAATGCGATCGCAAACTAATTCACATAATTCAAAAATCACAGGATCGCTATTTTTCACGACTCCTGCACGGATTGCATGATGCTTTGTCCTTAACTTGTAAAAGAGAAAAGCGCTCTCTGTTTAGAGAGCGCTGATATTGTGGAGTTGAGGAACAAAAACAAACAACTAGCTAGCAACAGTAGGAGTAGCCAGAACTACAGCTTCAACTGCAAGCTTTGCATACCTACAGGTTGCGACAAAATCTACAAATCTCCAGCTTTTATCACCCGGTTGGGTGGCAGGTTGACATCTTTTGCCAAACCGACTGTTTTCAACAATCCAATTGCCCACCAAGTCATATCGATTTCCCACCAGCGCCAACCACATTTCGCTACATGAGGATAGGCATGGTGATTATTGTGCCACCCTTCGCCATAGGTGAGAATAGCTGCCCACCAAAGATTACGAGAATTATCATTGCTGTCAAAAGTGCGGTATCCCCACATATGAGTGACTGAGTTGATCAACCAAGTCGTATGCCAGAGAATCACATATCTGAAAAATAGACCATAGATAAGGAATGACCAACCGCCAAGTGCATAAAGCAACAATCCAACTGGAATTTGCAGTAGTAGAAAGTAGCGATTGAGCCAACGGTAAAAGGGATCTCGCGCTAAATCAGGAGCAAACCGCTGATAGCGCTCATATTCAAAGAATTCTGGACGGGGATAAAAAATCCACAGGATATGACTCCACCAAAAACCTCTGCGGGCAGAGTAGGGATCTTTATATTCGTCTTCAGTATGAGCATGATGCAAACGATGTCCAGCCACCCAGAAAATAGGCCCTCCTTGTAAAGATAATGCACCCAAAATAGCGATCGCATACTCTAACCACCGAGGTACTTTAAAGCTGCGATGACTCAGCAATCGATGATAGCCTAAACAAACTCCAATACTGCCAAATAGCCAGTGCAGAAATACAGCTACGCCCAATGCACTCCAAGAGAAAAACCAAGGAGTTAGCAATGCAACTGCATGAACAGAACTAAAAAACGCCACTGCGACCCAATCGAGACGCAGAGGCTTCTCTGGCAAAGTTTCTAACGATTTGAATCTCACTAAATATTTCCTCAACAAACACAAAATACTTATCAGCTATTAATTTTTTACTGTTCACCAACAGATTGAATAAAACAATCCTGAAGTAGTTTTCAAATAGCTTTAGAAAAACCACTCATTTCGCGATCGCGAAGATACCGATCAAATACAGCAGCAATATTGCGAATGATTAATCGCCCAACCGGGGTGACTTCGATATGATTGGGAGAAAGTTTAATCAAGCCATCAGTTTCCATCTGTTGTAGTTGAAATTGCTCTTGTGAAAAATACTCGGTAAAATTATAATCAAAGCCCAAATGGTATTTTTCTTCAATATCATCTGATGAAAGTTCAAATTGACACATTAATTCCATAATTAGTGTGCGGCGAATAATGTCATCCCGATCTAATTTGACTCCTCTTTCAATTGGCAATTCACTACAATTGATAGCCCGATAGTAACTTTTTAAACTTTTATGATTCTGCACATATACATCATGCAGCATACTAATTGAAGTCATCCCAAATCCAAATAAATCGGACTCTGCTTTAGTGGTATATCCTTGAAAGTTACGATGCAGTTTTCCATGACGTTGAGCGCTCGCCAACTCATCATTCGGTTTAGCGAAATGATCCATACCAATGAAAACATAGCCATAAGTAGTTAATTCCTCTATTGTCATTTGCAAAATTTTGAGTTTTTCGGAACCTGGCGGTAATGCCTCTTGGGGAATTCGCCGCTGAATCGGTTTTAACCAAGGCACATAAGCAAAGTTAAAAACAGCAATCCGATCGGGATTAAGTTGAATTGTCTTGTGGACAGTACTTCTGAAAGTCTCTAGGGTTTGATACGGCAACCCATAGATCAAGTCAACGTTGACGCTTGTAAATCCAGCATCTCGAATCCAGTCCATTACTTGAAACAGCATTCTTTCCGGTTGAACCCGGTTGACTGCTTGCTGTACTTGGGAATTAAAGTCTTGAATGCCAAAACTGATCCGGTTGAATCCTAGTTCTTTCAAGAAAAACAGATATTCTCGATCGAGCGATCGCGGATTCACTTCAATGGAGATTTCCGCGTCATCATCAAACTGGAAATGATTGCAAAGGGTATTCCACAGAGTCTCAACTTGACTGAGGGATAAATAGTTGGGAGTACCTCCGCCTAAGTGTAATTGTCCAACGGTGCGATCGCTAGCAATTAAAGTCCCCACTTGCCGGATATTCCGAGTTAAGGAGTCTAAATAAGATTCCGCAATTGCTTTGCGTTGGCTGATGATGGTATTACAACCACAGAAATAGCAAGGGCTTTCACAAAAGGGAATATGACAATAAAGTGATAATGGCGTTTTTTTGTAATTCCCGGTCGCGATCGCAGTTCTAAAATCTACTTGTTGAAAATATTCTGCTAACTCTGTAGCTGGTGGATAGCTAGTGTACCGTGGTAAAGGCTGATCATATTTTCTTAGTAAATCGGCATCAAATTGGACAGTCTGTGGCAAAACATTCATCTTATACAATTACAATTTCTAATTTGAGATTTTGCAGAAACTCTAAGCATCAATTTTTGGCAATCAGAATTTTTTAAGATGCATTGTGAAAGGAAAAGACAAGAAAGAATTTATCCCTGGTCTTCCTTGTCTCCTTTCTTCTCAGGACTAAAGACTATACTCCGGTGCGATTATCTCTGCCGTAGCAATTTCAGGAGTATGCTCTGTACTACCAATGCGATCTTGACGACTAATCAAATCAAAGACATACTCGCCAATAATAGCCTTCACATCTGTTTCCAGTTCATGAATTACATTTCTATTCAGAGTAAAGGCATAGTTAGCCTCATCCACAATCTTTTGAATCATTGCTTCTTCTAGAGGTAGAAGACTTAATGCTAGACGATATTGCTCTTTAAATTCTCGTCTAGCTTCTGGGGTAGAAATTTGTTCAAATTCATGCATTGCAGTACCCCGATCGCTTGGTAAATCCATTGCCGATCGCGCAATCTTTCTCAATGCTTGCCCACCCGATAAATCTCCCATATAGCGAGTATAAGCATGAGCAATCAACAACTCTGGTTCGGTGTTGGCAACCACACGAATACGATCAACATATACCTGACTAGCCGGAGAGGGAACAATCTCCGATCGCCAATTTTCACCGTAATAAAAGGCTAAATCTTTCTCTAAATTAGCCTGACGATGCAGTTCAGGAAAGTACATCATCCCAACAACCGGGTGATGCTGATAGCGCTGTAATTCTTCTTCCAAAGCCCTGTAGACAAAGTACAGATCCGCCAACAATTTCCGAAAAAAGCTCTTTTCCACTACACCTTTGAGAAAGCATTTCATAAACGCGGTGTTTTCTGCCATTGTGTGCGAATGTTTAGTAAGCGAACATCTAAATGGCTGCTCATTGTGAAACCCTTATTGATAAAAATGTTGTTATTTTTGGACAAAAATTACATTCGTCCAATCATGAGGCTGGAGAAATATTTCCGTAAGCTGTGCTTCGGGTGTGCCTGGTTCTGGCTCGTAGCAATATTCCCAGCGTGCAAGAGGTGGTAGAGACATCAATATAGATTCAGTTCTCCCATTGGTTTGCAGACCGAAAACCGTCCCCCGGTCATATACCAAATTAAACTCTGCGTAACGACCCCGACGGTACAGTTGAAACTGGCGTTGGTGATCGCCATATTCTATTTCCTGCCGTCGTTCGACAATGGGCAAGTAGGCGGGTATAAATGCTTGACCGCAAGACTGAACAAAGGCAAATATATCTTCCCAGTTACGAGATACCGTTCCTACTTGCTGACTGTAGAGTGCTGCTGGACTATCTGTTTGAGAACCAACATAAAGCTGGCCACTAGCATCCTGATAGTCAAAGAAAATGCCGCCAATTCCTCGCTGTTCTTGGCGATGTTTTAAGTAGAAGTATTCATCACACCAGCGTTTAAAGGCTGGATAATATTCTGGATGGTGGACATCACAGGCATTTTTGAGCGTCTGATGAAAGTGAACTGCATCTTCTGCAAAAGGGTAATATGGCGTTAAATCAGCCCCACCACCAAACCACCAAATCGGGCCTGCCTCAAAGTAACGGTAGTTGAGATGTACTGTTGGCACGTAGGGATTACGGGGATGCAACACCATTGAAGTTCCTGTGGCAAAAAACTCATGTCCGGCAGCTTCTGGACGTTGAGCCAAAATTGCCGGAGGTAGGCTATTTCCCCAAACTGCCGAAAAGTTCACACCACCCTGTTCAAATACGCGCCCTTCTCGAATCACGCGAGTACGTCCTTCTCCGCCTTCTACTCGCTCCCAGTGGTCTTGTTGAAAGCGTGCTTCTCCATCGAGTTGCTCTAAGGCTGTGCAAATCTCATCCTGTAAGTTCTGCATGAATTGCTGCGATCGCACCCGTGAATCCTGGGGTATTGTGTTGGTAGCTGATGCCAGCAATGTTGTGTGATTTCTAGATTCTTGCAGAGAATTCTCGGAATGACGACCCATGTTAAAACCTCTGAAACTTTGAGTCAGGGTAACTACTACTAAATAACTTTATAGCTATATAGTTGAACTAAATCAAAGAAGTTTCAAAACTTAATAAATTATTTAAACCCAAGTCCTCAAAGGCTTTCCGTTTATATTTTCGCTTTTCTGCTTTACTAAAGGATTGTAAAGAGGTCTAGCCAAATAATCACCCCTATCATAAGTTTATAACTATAAAGCTATTTATTTGATTACCGCACCACTCATGGTTAATACCCTACCCAAGCCAGAAATTAAAACCCCTAGCAAAGAAACTGTACTCACCCCTCGGTTTTATACTACAGATTTTGAAACCGCAGCCAACCTGGATTTGTCTGCCCAGGAAACTCAGTTGCAGGCGATGTTAGCAGAAATGCGGGCAGACTACAACCGCCACCATTTTGTTCGTGATGAAGCGTTTGAGCAGTCTTGGGAACACGTTGACGGTGAAGCAAGGCAGGCGTTTATAGAATATTTGGAACGTTCCTGCATTTCTGAGTTTTCCGGGTTCTTGTTATTCAAGGAATTATCCCGCAAACTAAAAAATCGCAGTCCAGTGCTGGCGGAAATCTTTCAACTGATGGCGCGTGATGAAGCCCGCCACGCCGGATTTCTCAACAAAGCAATGGGTGATTTTAAAGTCTCCCTAGATTTAGCCACTGTTACTAAAACCCGCACCTATACGTTTTTCCCTATTGAGTGGGTACTTTACACCGTTTACCTATCAGAAAAAATCGGCTACTGGCGTTACATTATTATTTTCAGACATCTAGAAAAGCACCCAGAAAACGAGTTTTACCCGATTTTCCGGTACTTTGAGAGTTGGTGTCAGGACGAAAACCGTCACGGAGATATATTCAAGGCGTTATTGCGTTCTCAACCGCAACTATGGAACACCTGGAAATCTAGGCTGTGGAGTCGCTTTTTCTTACTCTCGGTATTTGCTACCCACACCTTGACAGTTCATGAACGTTCCGGGTTCTACAAATCACTGGGACTTGATGCCACAGAATTCGATCTCCAAGTTGTCCGCAACACCAATGAGACTGCGGGACGGGCTTTTCCGGTGATGTTGAATACCGAACATCCCAAGTTTTTCCCACGTCTGCAACGCTGTGCAAGTTACAACTTGAAAATTGCAGAGATTGAGGGCAGTTCTGCGCTGAAAGTTGTCAAGTTAATTCGCAAACTACCTTTGATTACAGCTATTGTTTGGAATCTGCTGTTAGTTTACCTGATCAAACCCATTGATACTGAGGCTTTACGGGGGACGGTTCGTTAGCTATTAGGCAAGATAGCAACAGACTCTACGTAGTGAAACAAATATGAATGCAATACAATCTCTGCCAGATTCACAGTTTTCTTCTGTCTATGGTCCTGTCAAATCTTGGCGATTTGGGAGTTCGCTGGGTATTGACCCTATTGGTATGGTATCTACCTGCTCGTTTAACTGTGTCTACTGCCAATTGGGAAAAATTCAAAAGCATATAAGTCAGCGGCAGATTTTTGTACCTACAGACCAAATCTTCCGTGACTTACAAGCAATTACGTCGTGGGAAGATGTGGATGCAGTCACACTTAGCGGTAGTGGTGAGCCAACCTTAGCGCTGAATTTAGCAGAAATCCTTGCTGCTGTTAAAACATTCACAAAACGACCAGCTATAGTTTTGACCAATAGTACTTTACTAGGCGATGGCACAGTACGCAGTGCTTTGAAACTGGCAGACATTGTGGCTGTGAAACTGGATGCTATTTCATCAAATCAACTACGGCGAGTTAACCAACCTGTAGCAACAATTGATTTACCCGATATAGTGGCAGGAATCGAGCAATTTCGGCAAGAATACCAGGGGTTTCTAACTATTCAAACGATGGTCTTATCTCCTTGGAAACCAGACATAGTAAGAGATTATATCCAACTATTACAACATCTTAAACCTGATGAAATTCAACTCAACACTCCTTCTCGTCCCCGTGTCTTGGTTCGTCAGTTGGATGCTAGGGGTAATAACGTCACAGAATCCAGTAGTTATGTTTGTCAAAATCTCAGATGTGTCAGTCCTGAGGTACTAACTGTGCTAGCTAAACAAATTTACGAAGTTACTAAAATTCCAGTGCGCTGTCCTCCAAGGGCTTCGCTACAGTTAGGGACTTCCAACTAAAAAAATATCCTATCGCTTTGGCAAGTAGGGGAAGCAGGGGAAGCAGAGGAAGTGATTTGTATCAATAATTTTGTGAAATGGTATCAGCAGCGATCGCTACATTCTGTGGAAAATTAGTAAGTCAAGAAGGCAATAGGCAGAAGGTTGCAATACAGTGTAGGCTTCTCTACGAGACGCTGCGCGAACAGACCGACACTGACTAGCGCAGCGTTAGCGACGCAGGAGCGTCTTGCAAGACACCAAACAAATCAGAGATTTGGAGTGGGGCTTAAACCCTTGCTCCCTTTGGTCGTAGCAGAAGGCAGAGGACAGTATTCCTTCTGCCTTCTGCCTCCTGCCCTCTGCCTTTCTTGCTAAATTCTAGAGTAAGACACTCTGTATAATAACTTTTTCGTAAATATGAAGATTAATTTAATTGTTCAAAATGAACAAAAACCTAATGATTTACTGATTTAAAAATTACTAATGATAATTTGGAGGATTTAGGCTCTGAGAAGAGAGGCTGCACGTAGCTTGCTTCTCCTTAGGGGTACGGGAACGCTTACCCTACGGGAACGGCTTTGCCGAACAGCGAACGGGTTTATTCTCGGTTGACAGAGTAGCAGCTATATATACCTTTGGTTAGCATTTTAACCTAAAAATCACTCTTTATGCCCTACGCCATTACTAAGCGCTGTATTCAGTGTGACAATTGCCTTCCTCAGTGTCCTACAAGTGCGATCAAAGTTATAGAAGGTGAATACTGGATTGATCCTACTTTGTGTAATAACTGTACAGGCGAGCTTGCGCCGCAGTGTGTAATTTCTTGTCCTGTCAACTCTCCAGTACCTTATCAAGCAAAAAAGGGTAGATACAAGAAGGTTGAAGTTAGAACTGTTCCTAGTCCAGAGCTTTTTTCCGACGGCAAAAGCCATCCTTTTGCTTCCGCGATCGTAATTTGGGAATTATGCAATGTTTTAGCACAGCGACAATCTCTTCTCTGGGAAATTGATGCTGAAGGAGATTTGTATTATCAACGGCAAATTAATGGAGGGAAGGGTGCGATCGCCTTCCGAGTTACGGACAGCATCAATTTAGAGTCGCCAGCCACACTTAAAGGCGCAAAGGCTTTATCTGCGATCAAGACATTTGATATTAGGTCTGCGTGTATGCACTTGATCTACGCTGCTCATGTCACTAATTTAGATCAGCCTTGGCAAGAAGAATTCATCATTAACGACCGACAAATTGAAGAATATCTGGGACTGGACAAGCGCAAAGACTTGAGCAAATCTATTAAGCTGGCTCTAATTAAAGAACTTGCTCAACAACCCTGCAAACTTATAGCCTCCATTAATTTGCCCCCACAAGGAAAGATTAAGGGAATCTGCCTCGAAAAAAGTCGTTTATGGCATTTATTGGACATTCAGCACGACTTTCAAGAAGACGAACTGGGATGCAAACATCTGGTTGGGTTAACTTTCAAAATTAAAGCTGGTGAGTGGGCGCAGTATTTTCTAAATCGACAAGGTTGCAAGGAGCGTACTGCTTTTTATCAGTACGGTACTTTACCTAAAGCCTTACTGAGTGTGGTAATGAGCATTTGGCAGCAGCATGAGGGAGCAGTTCGGATGATCCTGTGGTTATTATTTAAAACCAAAATAGGTAAAGAACAGCGCATTACGATCCCCACTCTCATGAAAGTTGCTTACGGCGAGCGAAAACTTAACCAAGTATCTTTAGAACCGGAGAATCGCCAACGTTTGCTAAGAATATTTGAAAGTGATTTAGAGGTACTGAATCAGTATGGACTCAAACCCATATTCGATCCAGTTACCTATCCATTAGAAATTCAACCTTTGTGGTGTAAGTTGGTTGATATTCCAGAAGATGCAGAGGCAGCGTTAGAATTCTGGATCGATGATGGTAGTAATGATACCCGATTAACTGATGTGGCTCCTCGTGGCAAGTGGAATCGATTAATGAATGCCCGCATCTTATATTTTGAAATGCCACCAGAGTGGAAAAAACAACTAGCGAAATCTCAGAAGAAGCAGCGAACTACTAACTGCAAAACAAAGTTAAAACCGCAAATAGCTCTCTCTATTGAATATATTCTTGAGGCAAGAAAAAGACTAGGGTTGAGCCAAAGAGACTTGGCACAGCTAACGGGTAAAAGTCAGAGTTGGATTCGTGATATTGAGAATGGGCGTTTTCAAGCTAAGTTAGAAGACCAGATGCTATTGCGAAAAGTGCTAGGCATTAATTAGATCGACTTGAGTTAAGGCACGTAAGGATTCAGTCAGCCCAACAAACCGAAAATTACCTACTTGACTGAAGAATAAGTTATATAACTGCATAGTTATATATTATATGGTATATTAAATCAAAAGTTTAAGTTTTACAAGAGAGGGTTTAGGTCATCCACCAAATCAGAGATTTTGGTGGATTGGAATTAGATGAGGTTGTTCGCGGAGCGTCTCGTAGAGAAGCCTCATCTAAATTTCAACCTACTGCCTTCTCCACGATTTTTAGCAATTCCATTTTGTTAAGGTAGTAAAAAAATTATGGATGACTACAATCAGATAAACAAAAACAATTTTCTCTATCAGCCTCATCAATACCTGGGTAAATTCACACCCCAAAACCTTGTATTTAATGCCAATCTTCAAGAGTTTTCTCAACGGGTTAGTTACATCTGCAATCAGCAAACTGACGAAAAATATTCTCCACTCACGTGCTATGAAGAAATTGATAGACTTTGGCAACAGTTAACACATAGCTTTAAGACACTAGGAATTGATAAAAATGAAACTGAATGATTGTTAACACTTGATTGTTAACGGGTTGCCACCATCCTTGAAAAATGGTAGACACTCAATTAAACTTTTTACCATTTTTCTTTTCCTAAGTTAATTTTTCGGAAAAATCTATTGCTAATGTTGCGTTTTACAGCATTCTTTTTTAAGTTGATGATCTAAAACTAATTTTGTTCGAGTGGGCTATGGGTGTAGCAATTTTTGGGACAAACCCTAGCGCAAGCCTGACAACCAATACAGTATTCTGGATAAATAATACACATGACTTTACGCTCGATTTCCTCATTTTCCTCATCTTCCACAAACTCTCCATCTTCATTTAGTGCTTGTAGTATTAACACATCTCGACCGCACGCCTTAAAGCATCTACCACAGCCAATGCATTTGTCTTGGTTAAGTTCTTGAACAAATTGAGGTGTCCAGAATTTACCCCCAAAGGTTAAACCAATGAGTGTTGCCATATCTTAATTTTCCTCGATTTCCCAATGATAATTGTTGAATTCTGGGTGATTTCAAAGACAAAAGTTACCAAATTTGGATTTGTAGGAAGAATTTGGTAACAGTATGAACAAATATCCTCAAGCCAGACGCACATAAATAGCACTAGCGGTTTTTTGGCAAAGAATCAAGCGATCGCCTCTCTGTACGAAAGTGTAGACAGGCGATCGCTGCTTTCGGACAACTGCTGTTCCACGTACAACTCCCATTGCTTTGAGTTTCTGTACTATAGTTTCGTCTGTACTCTCAACTTTAGTGATTACACCTTGTTCACCAGGTTTGAGCAAACTAAGTGAAGAACCAAAAACAGTGAATTTTTCTGCTGTAAACATCTCGAACGCCACCTCTAGACTAGATAGGCTTCCTGATGAGTGCGAATCGTGCAGTCAGAGCGGGGATAGGCGATACAGAGGAGAACAAACCCTTTAGCAACCTGCTCCTCATCTAGAAATACCTGTTCTGACTGATCGACTTCACCTTCAACCACTTTGCCGACGCAACTAGAGCAAGAACCAGATTGACAGGAAAAGGGTAAATCAAGTCCTTGGTCTTCTGCCGCATCTAGAATTGTGGTGTTTTCATCAACCGGGATGGTGATATCGAGCAACCGCTTCTTATTAATTAAATGAACTTGATAAGTTGTCATCGTCATATCCTCCAAAGGGAATCGGGATTGAGGGTATCAGCTATACGGCATACCAGCAGGAGTACAATTGCCTGCTTGAAATGATTTCCCACAGCCACAGGTATCAGTAGCATTGGGATTGCTAAACTTAAATCCGCTCTCCAGCAAGCCATCGACGAAATCGACAACAACTCCTTCTAGTAATGGGGCGCTTTGTGAGTCAATGTAGATTTGTAACTTGCCTTGTTGTATCGCTATGTCATTTGTGTGCGGGGCGTTGATAACTTTTATAGAATATTGATAGCCATTGCAACCGCCATCCTCAACGGCAATACGGATACCTCGTTGAGCAGTATTTTCATCTTTGCTAGAGGCTAGAAGAAAGGTGCGAAGCCGGAATTCTGCTGCTTCTGTTAATGTGAGAGTCATAAAATATACTTAAGTAGGTTCAAAGGTAGTAACTTAGGCTGGGAGTAGAGGGAGCTTTCAAGGGTAGGGGTTTAAGAAAGAGGGAGAAAAGCAGGTAAAATACACAACTGTTGTCAGACCGCAAAAATATGCAAGTCAGATGCGGTGAAGAATGTCAGGGTGTGGGGGAAAATGCTTTTAGGAAAAAGCGAGGAATTAAGGCAATGGACGAGGAAAGTCATAGAAAAGATGCCGCATCTGTCTAAGTCGCAAGCATTGATACTAGCAATGTGGAGTTTTGGGATAGTGATGACCCAATCTTGCGGACTGACAACAGTATCAGTATTCTTAGCAGAGCTATTGGGAAAAAAGGAAAATACAGTCCGTCAGCAACTCAGAGAATGGTTAAGAGACGGGGAAGATAAAACAAAAGCAAAAACTGGCAGGGCAACACTGGACGTGACATTGTGTTTTAGCCCATTGTTGTCATGGATTCTGAGCCTGTGGCCAGCAGGGGAAAAACGTCTGGTATTAGCTGCGGATGCCACAACATTGAGCGATAGATTTACGGTGTTAGCAATTAGTGTTGTCTACAGGGGTTGTGGAATTCCTATCGCCTGGAAGATAGTCGAAGCAACCAAACCAGGGAGTTGGAAACCGCACTGGCAAAAACTATTTAACGACATCAGTGAAACTGTACCAGCAGATTGGTTTGTGATTGTGACCACAGACCGCGGACTTGATGCCGACTGGCTATATCAAAAAATTCAATCCCTGGGTTGGCATCCATTTATGCGGATTAATCAAATTGGACAGTTCACTCCACTTGGGGTTGAGTCTTGGCAAGCTTTAAATACTCTTGTTCCTGAAGTTGGTCAGTTTTTCTCTGGCTTAGTTACCTGTTTCAAGACTAACTCTCTCAAATGTACTTTATTAGCTCGCCATGACGCGGGTTACACTGACCCCTGGTTGATTCTCACCGATTTACCACCTGACGTTGCGGATGCTTGCTGGTATTCTATGCGCTGTTGGATTGAGTGTCTTTTTAAAGATGGTAAACGCGGCGGTTTTTGTTGGCATTGCACCAAGATTACTCACCCCAGACGCGCTGAGAGACATTGGTTAGCGATGGCTGTTGCTACTCTGTGGCAAGTCAGCGTTGGTGGAGAAGTTGATGCCAATCTACCGATTAGTAGTTTAGATGACTTACCACCAACTCATGTGGCACGACGCAATTTTAAAAATAGTGTCCTCCATCGTTGCTTGAGTTGTTTTCGTCGTGGATTTTTAGTCATTAAGGCCGCTGTTCTCAATCGCCTGCCATTACCTCAAGGTAGTTTTTTTCCTGAGCCTTGGCCCACTTCCCCTCCACAACTTCATGTGTCTCAAATCACTCTCTCTACTGCCTGATTTTTAAACCCCTACCCTTGAAAGAGTAGAGGGAGTAGGGGAGAATAACCAATGACTCTTACCTCAGTACTCAGCAGTGACTATGGGCAACGTGGCCTAACTGTAGGGAGGTAGGATAGTGGGAAGAATGAGTGCTGCAAACTGGACAATTGCGATCGCGGTAAGAACGACGTTTGGCAAATGCCAACTGGTTTAAATCCATCGTCAATAGTTGCGATAAGAGTGGCTGACTAAATCCAGCGAGCAGCTTAATTGCCTCTAGCGCCGCCAAACAGGCCAGGGTTCCAGAAACCGCACCCAGCACTCCAAAGCCGCGCCGATCCCATTCTGGTTTTTCGGGAAATAGGCAAGATAAGCAAGGCGTAACGCCAGGGATAATTGTCGTTAGATAAGCCTCCATCCCATCCATTGCAGCTTCTACCATTGGTTTACGCCAACGCACACAAGCTGCATTCAATAAGTCGCGCTCAACAAAGTTATGGGCGCAGTCAAGCGCCACATCGGCGGATTGAACTAAGAAATCTACATTATCTGGTGTAATGTAATCAAATATTGCTTCTACTTCCACATCTGGGTTGATATCTTCCAGCCGTTCTTTCGCTTTAAACACTCGCGGCTTGCCCACCCAATCGTCACTCATGAGAATCTGCCGATTCATGTCATCCAGCCGCAACTCACCGCCTCGAACCAGAATCAGCCGCCCAACACCTGCTACAGCCAAGTAAAGGGCTGCTGTACCGCCTAATCCTCCCACACCTGTAACTAGCACGGTTGTTGACTTGAGTCGCTGCTGTGCCTCTTGTCCAAAACCAGGAAGCATGATTTGGCGGCGGTAGCGTTCTAATTCGGTAGGTGTGAGGTTTACCACTGCTTATCTCTCCTAGTTTGTACTAATTTCTGTCAGCATGACAATATTGTTAGGCTTCTGTTTAAACACCTTGAACAACTTTTGTTCTAGAGATGTTGAACTGAGAAAAACTTCATAAGCTTCTTTAAGTGCTGTACAGTAGAAATCGAGTTTTTCTGCTTGATTTACCTCTGGATTATTGGCATCAATCTCGTGAATATTTTGAGAAAATAGCTTCAAAATATGCAGACGGTTAACATGAACAACTTGAGGGTCATAAGGTAATTGAAAAAACTCGAAATACTCTTCTGTATCTACAAGTTGATTGAATCGGTTGATATCCCATTTCATAATTTCTTCTACCCTTTTTTTAGCTGACACTTCAGTTAATGTAACTGACGGTATACTTCATAAGTTTGGGCTGCTAATGCTGTCAGCTTTTGGTAATCTTCTGGCAATCCTTCAGCTAAATCGTGAAGATCCATTTTCAATTGACCAGCTTTACTATTGAGGCGCTTAATTTGGAGTTTTAGTTCTTCAATAGATTGTTGAGTGTCAGGATTTAATTCTGCTGCTTGCACAATAAATTTCTCCGTTTATATCGCTTTTTGCGTAATTACTACAAAAGTTAAACTTGTTACAGTTTGGTAACTTCAGTATATTTTTCTGCTAATTCAATGCCTTTTTGTGTTAGCTTCTCTCCCTCATCTGCTAATTTTTCTAGGGAATCAAAGCCGAAACGTTGAGCATCTCGTAAAGTTCTGGCAACTAGCAACAGACGACCAGAGAAAATCAGTACCCAGCCAAAGCCTTCATGACTTAAATCGATAACCACCTGGGATAAGGAACCAGTTTTTTGCTCGATTTGTCCAGCGATCGCGCGATAGAATGACAAAATTCTGGCTTTTGTAGCGGGTTCAACGTCGCCCTCTACAGAGATTTTGCGTTTAGCCTCTTTGCTGACAATATAAGGTTTGAGCATCAATTCATCCGACCAATTGCGATAAAATCCATAGGAATCTTGAGCGCGAATTTGCCTGACTAACTCTTTGACAAATGGAGAATTTAAGGCTTCATTGCCAAGAGCTTCATTAACAATTTCAGTAGAACTCATACAGTTACTTCCTCTTCTTCAAAAATTGGTGATTTTTGTTGCAAAGCTTTTCGTAACCAGGGGGGAGGGCTGCCTTTCAAAGTCTCGACTAACTTTTCCAGGACATCAGTGATTTCGTCATCCTCTGATCTAGCCTTGATTGGTGTAATATATTTCTTGATTAACCGAGCAGCCGCACTTCCGCCGATCGCTGCTACATAAACAATCGTGCAATCAGACAGCGCTTCCAGTTTTGGGACTAATTTATCTTCGTTACCATCTTCTTTAAGCTCACCCTCAAATCGCAGAGTTTTGATAAACTTATATCCATCGATTGTAACTTCATAAACATCAATTTTATTCGCCCAACCAAAATGAGCATTAATATGAATTTGGTCGTTAGTTGTAAAAGCAATTTTCATATTTATCCTCCTGACTTGTCGTAATTTGTGATTGCTTTTTAATTACGAATTACGAACTTGTACTGAGCGTAGCCGTTGGTGCAGCCTCTCGTAGAGAAGTATTACGAATTACGAATTACCTTCTTCTGCCTCAAGAAATAAATTGCCAATATCAAACAGAAGTTGGACAGTCCCTCGGTAGCCGACTGTGCAACGCTGTCCGTTACCCAAGCGATCGAAGATGGGGAAACCGAGGCGATAGAAAGGAATACCTAAACGGCGGGCGATCGCTTTCGCATGAGAATTAGCGATTATGAGGTCAGAACCTACTGCTAGTTGCTCGAAGTCTTCCAAATCTCCAATAGTGATGTTTTCGGCTGGAATTTGTTCTAAAAGTGGCGATTTTGTGGTTGTGACTGCGGCGTGAATTTCAGATCCTAGCGATCGCAAAAACCAAGCTGTTGACCACAGCAAATCAGGTTCTAGTGCTAACGACACCCGTTTGTGTCCGAAATAAAAGTGAGTATCTAGCATCGCATCTTGCAACTGGCGGCGTTGGTGGCAATATCTTTCTGGTACGGGATTCCCGCTTATATCTACCAGTCCTTGGAAGAAATTATCTACTGCTTCTAATTCAGTCAGTTGCGGAAACACCTCATAAGGTATGCCAAACTGTTTTTGCAAACTCTCTGCTGCACCGCGCACACTCTCGCCTAGCGCTAGGGTAAACAACGAACTACCCATCTGTCGTAGTTCTGCCAAGGTCGTCTCACCACCCGTTACCGCACTGTAGGAATCATCTAAATGACCGTCAAGTGAAGCGGAAAGATCGGGTACAACGATGGATTTTAGCCCAAAAGCAGAGACGATCTCTTTGATTTCCTGTACATCCCCTGGCGTAAACGCAGAACTTACCAAAATATTGATTTGGTCTGGCCTGGTTTGTCCAGGTTGCGGAATTTCCTTAACTATGCTTTCGACAGCCGCAGCAAAACCATCTTGCAATGCACCTTTAAAACCAGGCGTAGAGACAAATATAATTGGTAAGTCATATAATTCTGGGTGACGTTTGCGGATATCTCTGAGGATGCCTTCCATGTCATCCCCTCTGGTTTCCGTTAGTCCAGTTGTACACAAACCAATAATTTCTGGCTTTGACTTTTCCACCAGCGTCAGAATTGCTTGCTCAATATTCTCCTCACCACCTAAGATAGTGCTAACTTCAGTCATTGCTGTGGTGGATAGCGGAATTGCTTCCCGAAAATGCCGCACTAACATCACTTTGGCAAAAGCAGTACAACCTTGGGAACCGTGAAACAGAGGCATCACACCTTTTAATCCTAAAAATGCTAAGGCTGCACCTAAAGGTTGACTCTGCTTCAAAGGATTGACTGTAACCGCCTTTTGAGAATTTTGGATTTTAGATTTTAGATTTTGGATTGAAATTGCTCCCCCTCCTGCTTCCTCTGCCCCTCTGCTTCCTCTGCTTCCTCTGCCCCCCTGCCCCTCTGCTCCCTCCTCCCACGGTGCAACCTTACGTACTTGTTCCCACACAGGACTGTAAAGGGCTTGATCCAGTTCTCGCGCCATTTCAATCATGCCCACATATCCAGCGTAGGGATGATGCCGTTCTTGATTAATATCTAAAAATGGAATGCGGGCTTTCAGGGCAGTGTATTGATTGCGACCACCAGCAATCAACATATCGGCTTTCGTTTGAGCGATTACCCGTAAAAGTTCTTGGGCATTGCCTTTTTCCATGACGATGCCATCTTTGCCTAGTAATTCTTTTATCCTCCCTTTATCTTCCTCAGTACTTTTCTTCGTGCTAGTGGCGACTACTTCCATTCCCAAGTCCTTAGCTGCCGAGATAATTGACCAACTTTTTACCCCGCCAGTATAAAGAACAACGCGCTTACCTTGAAGGCGATCGCGGTATGGAGCTAAAGTAATATCTAGGGCAGCAGTTTCTTCAGCAATTAACTGTTCTACTCGCTCTTGCAAACCTCGATCATCTAGTTTTGCGGCAATATTCCGCAAACAGCGATTCATGTCATCCACACCGTAGAAAGATTCTTCAATGTAGGGGATGCCATAGCGTTCTTCCATCTTTCTCCCGACATTAATCAGGGCTTTGGAGCAAATCATGACATTGAGTTTGGCACGGTGAGCATAGCGAACTTCGTTATACTTAGCATCACCCGTAATTTTAGCTAGAACTCGAATACCTAATTTCTCAAATAACGGCAGAACTCCCCACAATTCTCCGGCAATGTTGTACTCACCAATTAGATTGATATCGAATAGGGTGGTAAATTCTGGTTCGGCACTGCCGATAACGTATTCTAGTAAAGCTTCTCCACCGACGCGATTACCAAGATTTTTACTACCAATAAAGCCAGGGGAATTGACAGGAATAATCGGTATACCTGTTTTATTGGCGGCGGCTTCACAGACTGCATCTAAATCATCTCCTATTAGGGCAGTTACGCAAGTGGAGTAAACAAATACTGCCGTAGGTTGATAGCGTTGCTGCACTTCCAGAATGGCTTTGTACAGCTTTTTTTCCCCACCAAAGATGATATCGTTTTCATTTAAGTCAGTCGTGAAACCCATTTTGTAGAGATGAGAATCAGAGGAAAGGCTACCACGACCACCCCAAGAGTTGCCAGCACAAGCGATCGGCCCGTGGACTAAATGAGCAGCATCAGTAATTGGGACTAGAGCAATTGATGCTCCATCAAAAGCACAACCACCTTGAGCCGCACCGGGTTGGGCTTGTTGGTGACAAGACTTATTTTTCTTTTCCCCATGCTTGTGATTGTGTTCGCATCCTGGCTCACTTAGCAGCTCGTTAATTTTGCCTTGGGTGATTTTCATGGGAGTTTGAGAAAGATTTTTTAACGCAAAGGGGCGCAGAGGTACGCAGAGAAGGAAATAGAGGACTAGCAGATGTATTTTGTGATATCTTCAGCACATTCATCTGAGAGGTAACATAGGCTGCGAAAGCGCAATCCGACAAACTCGTTGTAGAGCGGATTTAATTTGCAGAGTGGGGGAATGTGGAAGGTAAATCCGAAGAATCTAATGTCTTGTTCAAAAGGACAGCAACAAGGAATTAGCTGACAAATTAGATGGGCGGTACGGCGATCGCATATTTGAATTTGATCCACCCATCGGCGTAGTGGGGAGAGAATATCGAAGCGATCGCTTTTAGCGCACCGGAGGTGTTCGCTAGTAGGGATGATAGTAGTCATAGGAAGCGAGATATAAAATATGGGAGATGGGGAATGGGGCATAGAAAGAGAAATTACTGAATCTGTGTATTTGAGGCCAATGCCCGATGCCCACTTGCCCAATGTCCAGTTACTATCGAATCAAGTCGTAGGAGATATCAGTCTTGGACGGAATAATGGTGTTGCGATCCAACTCATCCAGAATTGTGTTGACGATCCAGTTGAGCAGGTTAATCGTGCCTTGGTAGCCGTAGGTTGCGTAGCGGTGCAGGTGGTGGCGATCAAAAATTGGGTAGCCAATCCGCACCATTGGGGTTTTCGTGTCGCGCCAGAGATATTTACCGTAGGAATTACCGATGAGTAAATCAACGGGCTCGGTGAACATCAAAGACCGTAAATGCCACAAGTCGCGGCAACCATGAATAGTAGCACCTTGACCAAAGGGACTAGAGTCAAGCAGCGATCGCAATTCTGTCTCAAAATGTTCGTTGCTATTAGTAACAACGATGTGAACTGGTTCTGCACCAACTTCTAACAGGAATTGTGTCAAACCAATCACCAGATCGGGATCGCCATACATCGCAATCCGCTTGCCGTGCAACCATGACTGAGAATCGGTCAACGCATCCACTGCCCGTCCCCGTTCATCCTCAAGTTCTTTGGGAATCGGTTTACCCGTCAAAGCAGACAGTTTCATCAAGAATTCATCGGTTCCCCGAATCCCGACTGGACGGGTAACGTAGGTCTTTTGATGCCATTCATGTTCGATGTACTCACGAGTTTTGCTTGTAGAGTATGCTTGGAGTGCGATCGTTGCTTCAGCATTGATTGAATCAGCCGCATCCTCTAGCTTTGTGCCCCCAGGATACATATTGTATTCCCCATTATTAGGAGAATCCAGGTATTCCGAGTTATCTGCTAACAGGGTATAGTCAATTCCCATCACATTTGCAATTCGCTTAATCTCGCGCAGGTTGCCAATGTAGGTTTCAAACCCAGGAATAAAGTTAATCTTACCGTTGGTGGTATCTTTTTTCTTCCCTGCCGTCAAATTCAATAGAATCCCCTTCATCATGTTGTCGTAGCCTGTGATGTGTGACCCAACAAAGCTAGGGGTATGGGCGAATGGTACAGGGAAGTCTTGAGGAACAGACTCTTCCTCTTTGGCAGTTCTGATAAAGGCTTGCAGGTCATCTCCAATCACCTCTGCCATGCAGGTGGTGCAGACAGCGATCATCTTGGGCTTATAAAGGTTGTAAGAGACTGCCAAGCCTTCAATTAGATTCTTCAAACCGCCGAATACGGCTGCATCTTCCGTCATAGAGGAGGATACGGCAGAAAACGGTTCTTTGAAGTGGCGGGTGAAGTGACTGCGGAAGTAAGCGACGCAGCCTTGAGAACCATGTACAAAAGGTAGCGTACCTTCAAAACCAACGGCTGCCAGAATTGCTCCTAGAGGTTGACAAGCTTTCGCCGGGTTAACAGTCAAAGCTTGACGAGCAAAGTTCTTGTCGCGGTATTCCCAGGTCTTTGTCCACTCAACAATTTGGGCAACTTCTTCGGAATCATGTCCACCTTCAAACGCTTTCTTCCCTTGAAATACCTCCTGGTATTCTGGTTGCTGGAAGAGTTCAGCGTGATCCTTAATTTTACTGACATCATTTTGAGCCATCGGTATCCTCCTTCAAAAAACTCTGCGTAACTTTGCGTGAACCTCTGCGACGGCAGTCGCTTTATGCCGGGGAACCCGTCCACCGCGCTGCCTCACCTTTGCGTTAAAAAAAGCTTTTACTTCTTCCAAGGCGCACCAATTAAGCTCCAGGTGGGGCTGTTGAGTGCGAGATCCATGTCACGGGCGAAGATGGCGAATCCGTCGTAGCCGTGGTACGGCCCGGAATAATCCCACGAGTGCATTTGACGGAAGGGAAGCGCCATTTTTTGGAAGACGTGCTTCTCTTTAATACCAGAGGCGATCAGGTCGGGCTGAAGTGCCTTAACGAACTGCTCAAACTCATAAGCAGATACGTCATCGTAAATCAATGTGCCATTCTCGACATAGTGAGTGGTGCGTTTGTAGTCATCATTGTGACCGAATTCGTAACCTGTGCCGACTAGCTTCATACCAAGGTCTTGGAAGGCAGGAACAACGTGGCGGGGACGCAGACCACCCACCATGAGAGCAACCGTTTTCCCTTCTAAGCGGTGGCGATATTTGTCGATTACTGCCTTCGTTTGGGCTTCGTACTTGGCGATGACTTGTTCTGCTTTTGCCTGAATGGTTTCGTCAAACTTGGCAGCAATTTCCCGTAAAGACTCAGCAATTTTGGTGGGGCCGAAGAAATTGTATTCTAGCCAGGGTACACCATACGCTTCTTCCATGTGGCGCGAGATGTAGTTCATAGAGCGGTAGCAGTGAACCAGGTTCAGTTTCACACTGGGGGTTAGCATCATCTCGTGTAGGGTACCGTCTCCAGACCACTGAGCCACAACCCGCAAGCCGATTTCTTCTAGCAAAATGCGACTAGACCATGCATCTCCAGCGATGTTGTAGTCACCAATGATCGCAACATCGTAGGGACTAGGCTCAAATCCGAGAGTACCTTCTTTCTTGGCTTGGTCAGCTTTAGGAAATACCCAATCACGGATGGTGTCGTTGGCGATGTGGTGTCCGAGGGACTGAGACACACCCCGGAAGCCTTCACAACGCACAGGAACAACGGTCTTGCCAATATCCTTAGATTTCTTCTTAGCAACGGCTTCGATATCGTCCCCAATCAGACCAATTGGACACTCTGATTGAATGGAAATTCCACGATTGAGGGGAAAAAGTTCTTCAATTTCATCAATCAGCTTGGCGAGTTTTTTGTCTCCACCAAATACAATGTCCCGTTCTTGAAAGTCGGAAGTAAACTGCATTGTACCAAAGGTGTCGATGCCAGTGGTGCCGATGTAATAGTTGCGGCGACCTGACCAGGAGTAGTAACCGCAACCAACCGGGCCGTGACTAATGTGGATCATGTCCTTGATGGGGCCCCAAACCACACCCTTTGAGCCTGCATAGGCGCAACCACGAGTGGTCATTGTACCAGCAATAGACTTGATGTTAGACTTAACGCCGCAATCAGACTTCCCTTCTTCGTAAACGTTTAGGTGCTTTTCCCGCTTTTTCTTAGCTTTGTCAGGATATGCCTCTAGAACTTCTTGGATCAGGGCTTTTTTGTCAATTTCTGATGTTGCTGCCTCAGCAGCAGTGCTTTCCTCTAATATTCCGGCTTCAGAAGGTGTCATAGTTTTTCCTCTTTACTTGCAGGGGAGTGGAAATGAGGAATTGGGTGGGTGAATGGGTAGATGAAGCTTTATGAAGGTAGTTTGCAGGTTTATTCATCAACCCATTTACTTTTCTCGCTAACCCAATCCCATAATTAGCTGGCGAATCAGCTTAAACAATAGCTGCTGTTTTACCTGAGTCTTCTGCGATCGCTTTATGGTACTCTTCTTCACCACCAAGGATACCGAATTCAACCAACAGTTCTTCTAGTTCATCCATTGTGATGGGGGTTGGAATGGTCAGCTTGGTGTTCTCTTTGATCTTCTGAGCTAGAGTACGGTACTCATCCGCTTGGGAATGACTGGGAGCATATTCAATTACTGTCATCCTACGCAGTTCAGCGTGTTGCACCACGTTGTCACGAGGGACAAAGTGAATCATTTGAGTATTTAGCCTTGCAGCTAATGCCTCAATCAATTCAACTTCTCCATCCACATTACGGCTGTTGCAGATTAGACCACCCAAGCGCACGCCACCGGAGTGAGCGTACTTGAGAATGCCTCGTGCAATGTTGTTAGCGGCATACATCGCCATCATTTCACCGGAGCAAACAATATAGATTTCTTGCGCTTTGCCTTCGCGGATTGGCATAGCAAAACCACCACAAACCACGTCGCCCAATACGTCGTAGGAAACGAAATCCAAGTCTTCGTAAGCGCCGTTTTCTTCTAAGAAATTAATAGCGGTGATGATCCCACGTCCAGCACAGCCAACACCAGGTTCAGGGCCACCGGACTCTACACACTTAACATCCAAGTAACCAGTTAGCAATACTTCTTCCAGTTCTATATCTTCAATTGCGCCACGATCGGCAGCTAGGTGCAGAATGGTGGTTTGGGCTTTACTGTGCAGCATCAGACGGGTGGAGTCTGCTTTAGGATCGCATCCGACGATCATGATCCTTTGACCCATTTCAGCGAGGCCGGCAAGTGTGTTTTGAGATGTTGTGGACTTACCAATACCGCCTTTACCGTAGAATGCAATTTGTCTAATAGATTTGTCAGTCATGGTTATTTCTCCTGCAATCAATAAGTGAGTGGTTGGGGATAGATGCGATCGCTTCTGATAATGTCACTGGTGGCGATCGCTCTAAAACATTTGGTACGAGAAAAGAAAAGTTTTGCATATATCTTGGTAATTCGTAATTAAGAAAATTGGATGCAATCTAGTAGTTTGTCAAGGGAAGTTTGAAGGGTAAAGGAACGAACCGCAGAGACGCAGAGAACACAGAGAGAAGGAGAGAAAGATTGTAAAACCTGGTTTACTTAAGCATTGTTACTGCGGTAGACTACTAAGTGTAATTACTAACGACCTCTACTTAAGCTGAACAATGGGTCAACTGCTTCTACTAGCAAGTTTTGGCTGACGCGTTCTTGCAACTTTGCTTCAATGGCAACTTTCAGTGTCACGGTACTACTAGGGCAAGAACCGCAAGCACCTTGCAGCAATACTTGGACGCGATCACCATCCACGTCGTAGAGTTCCACGTCTCCCCCATCGGCGATCAGTAGGGGTCTAACTTCTTCATCCAGAACTTTTTGAATCAGGGCGATTTTTTGGACTGTTTTTAGCGATCGCGGCGATGGTTCCTGAGAAGTTCCAATATTTGCAGCAATTTTGAGACTTAGTTTATGGCTAGTGCCGATAGGTATAGCTGATTCCTGTTTCACCGCTGCAATTAGATCGTCGATATTTACTAGACAAGAACCGCAACCGCCACCCGCCTTAACATAGCTTGTTACTTGTTCAGCAGTGGTAAGGTTATTTTCCTGAATAACACGGCGAACCTTTGACTCGCTGATCCCAAAGCAACTACAAACCAATGCCCCTTCATCATCTTCATGAGCAGCTAGCTCAATACCTCGGTATTTGAAAATCGCTGCTTCTAAGGCTTCTTGCCCCATTACCGAACAATGCATCTTTGCTTCTGGCAATCCGCCCAGGTATTCTGCAATATCCTTGTTGGTAACGTTAAGCGCTGCATCTAAGGTTAAACCCTTAATTAACTCAGTCAAAGCAGAAGAAGAAGCGATCGCACTAGTGCAGCCAAAGGTCTGAAAACGAGCATCAAGGATTTTATCGCTGTCTACCTCTACCTTGAGATGCAGTCTCAGAGCATCTCCGCACGCAATACTGCCCACCTCACCAAAAACAACTGCTACACCTGCTTCGTTACTATCTGCGATCGCACCTTGATTCTTAGGATTGTAAAAAAGTTCTAGTACCTTATCTGTATATTCCCACATAACCGATTTTAAATTTTAGATTTTGGATTTTGGATTGTGTATAAAGGATAATTTTCTCCTCTGCCCCCTCTGCCCCCTCCGCTCCCTCTGCCTCTTCTATCGATGAGCCAAAGTTTGTTCTTGGGCTTGCAGCCAGTCGGCTTGATCATTGTTGAAGGGAGAGATCGCCCGCAGACGTTCGACAATTGGGGGCATTACTTCTAGGACTCGATCTATCTCGGTTTCAGTGGTGTAACGCGAAAGACTGAAGCGAATCGAACCGTGCAAAATGGTGTAGGGTAAGCCCATTGCCCGCAAAACGTGGGAGGGTTCCAAGGAACCAGAAGTGCAGGCGGAACCAGAAGATGCACAGATGCCGTATTGGTTGAGGGATAGCAAAATTGCTTCGCCTTCGATGTACTTGAAACCGATGTTAGTGGTGTTTGGCAATCTCTGCGTAATATCACCGTTGACTTTAGTATTGGAGATAGCAGCCAGTAAACCATTTTCCAAGCGATCGCGTAACGCCTTTTCGCGGTTCACATCTTTTAAATGTACCTGCGCTAATTCCGCAGCTTTACCCAAAGCAATAATACCGGGAACGTTCTCTGTACCTGCTCTCCGTCCCCGTTCTTGGTGTCCGCCCACTAACAGAGGACGGAACCTCACCCCACGTCTGACATACAGCGCACCCATACCTTTGGGAGCATGGAGTTTGTGACCGGAGAGGGTGAGCATATCAATGCTGCTGGTCTTCAGGTTAAGCGGAACTTTCCCCACAGCTTGCACCGCATCTACGTGGAAGATAGCACCCGCTTCCTTCGTCCGTAACCCAATTTGCTCGATGGGGAAAACCACACCGATTTCATTGTTGGCGTACATAGTGGAAACTAAAGCAGTGTTGCCAGTCAAGGCAGCTTCTAGTTCCATCAAGTCGATTTGTCCCTTAGAGTCCACAGATAGGTAGGTTACTGTGTAGTCCTGTTTTTCCAGTTGCTTGCAGACATTGAGTATCGCTGCGTGTTCTACCTGAGTAGTAATAATGTGGCGCTTTTCAGGTTGCGCTGCTAAAGCTGCCTTGATAGCTGCGTTATTTCCCTCAGTACCACAACTGGTAAAGATAATTTCCGAATCCTCGGCTCCCAATAGGGCTGCAACTTGCGCCCTTGCTTGCTTAACTGCTTTCCCGACTTGTCCGCCAAAGGTGTGCATCGAAGAAGGATTCCCATAAAACTCGGTGAGGTAGGGTAGCATTACCTCTATAACTTGTTCATCTACTTTGGTTGTGGCATTGTTGTCTAAATAAATCACACTCATGCTTATCCTCCTTGTTGATTGGGAAGTGGTGAATGGTAAAGTCTTTACCTCATACCCTATTCCCTATTCCCAATCCATTGCTCGTAAAATTCCAACGCAACCTTTTCAATCACGTCGTAAGCTTCAACGGTTTGTAAGCCAGCTTTCTGCAATTCTTCTTGAGGACAGTGACCAATTTTGGAAACCAGAACCGCTTTGCAATCGGAGATAGCATTAATAATGTTGTCTAGAGTGGCTTGCTCTCCATATCCACTTTGGCAATAGTGGTCAATCTTGCGATGACCAACAAACTTAACGCTGCTACCATCCACTTCGTAAATCATAAACTCCTTAGCATGACCGAAGTGTTGGTTAACCAAACCACCGCCTTTGGTAGCGACTGCAACGAGGATTTTTGGTCTGTTCTGTAGAGATGTTGCAGGCAATGTCTCTATAGCTTTTTCCTTAACAGCTTTGATTTCTTTCTGAGACTTCTCAATATCTGCATGGACTTCTTGGCGTTGCTCCAAGCTGTATTCTGGAGTCATGTCCATGAATTGCTCTTTGGTAAATTCTTGACTCCGGTCTTCACCTAATAATCCCACTGCATCGGCGCGACACTGACGACAATGGCGCATCATTTTCATATTCCCGGAACACTTATCCTGTATTGCCTTCAGTTCTTTAGATGTGGGGCCACGTTGACCCATCAAACCGAAGTGAGTACCATGTTCCGGGGCAGAAATCAAGGGCATAATATTATGAAGGAATGCACCTTTGGAGCGGATGACTTCATTAACTTCCACTAAGTGTTCGTCGTTAATTCCCGGAATCATCACCGAGTTGACTTTGCAAAGGATGTCTGCTTCTTTAAGGGCTTGCAATCCTTCCATCTGCTTTTCGTGCAGAATGCGGACACCTTCAATACCTCTGTAGCGCTTGCGTTTATAGTGAACCCAAGGATAAATCTTCGCCCCGATTTCAGGGTCTACCATATTAATAGTTATGGTGACGTGATCGATGTTGAGTTGTTTAATCTGATCGACGTAATCGGGAAGCATCAATCCGTTAGTTGACAGGCAAAGTTTGATATCTGGTGCTTTTTCGGCAATCAACTCGAAGGTGCGGAAGGCTTTTTCCGGGTTTGCTAGGGGATCTCCAGGGCCTGCAATTCCCAATACGGTCATTTGGGGAATTTTGCCTGCAATCACTAAAACTTTGTGCGCTGCTTCTTCTGGTGTTAACAATTCGCTGACAACACCAGGACGACTTTCATTTGCACAGTCATATTTACGGTTGCAATAGTTGCATTGGATGTTGCAAGCTGGTGCGACTGCAACGTGCATTCTAGCGTAGTGGTGGTGCGCTTCTTCACTATAGCAAGGATGCTTCTCAATCCGCGCCCTGATTTTTTCATCTAAACTAGTTTTAGCATCGGTTTTGCTGCTGCAACCACAACTGCCGGATTTGGCTTGAGTTTTTGTTTGCGTAGTGGCAGAAGTTAGGAGTCCTGTAGGTGGTGGTGTCATTGAATTTCGCTGCTGTTAGAGTAGGGGGCTAGCATTATGGAAGATTCTTTAGCTTCTCTCAGCAAGGAATTAAAGTCGCGTTGTACTTTGATAACCTGCTGACGCTGGTTACATAACCCTTGACTGTGCCAATTTTAAATTTTGGATTTGTGTCTCAATCTAAAAGACGTTCTCGGACTCGCTAAGGCAAATCTAAAATCCAAAATTGATTGACTTTCGGTTAGTCTGTCCGCATTTGGGACTTGAGTAAAATTTGGGCTGACAACTGTAACTTCTATTCATAGAGACTTGGTACTATCGCATCTCCAATCGCTGATCGCTACAACCTTTGATAGTTATCAGTAAACCAAAAAGTTTTTAAGAGAAGAGCGATCGCTAAAATACTTATATTTTTTGATACTTCTTTATATGTAATTCTCTAACCAGCAGACACAGTATAGATTAAGATTACTTATGATTAGTTGGCCGAGAGATTTTCAGTGCTAACCTGTTGGAATATAAATGCTTTCAACTACTTGATATTTGCGCTGTAGGGCTTGAGATAAAAAGGCTAACATCTGTTTAAGTGTAAAAAGTGTACGATAAATTAATCGGCTACCTTTCCTTTTGCGACTTATTCTAAGCCAGAGGAGGTTAACCCAAATATTAACTAAAAGAAAGGATATACCAACGAATAGCAATCTTAATGCTGGATTCTTATTATTTGTTCTAATTCGACAAATATTTTTAAGCCGATAACTACTTTCGATGCCAAATCTTTTTCGATAATCTTGATATATATAGTCTAAATTTGTTTTGATTTTATAAGTAACATAAGCAAAGTATTGCATCCCATATTTTTTACGCTTTCCTTTTCTATATTTACAGACAATCCATAAATCAAAAGTGACTGAATCATCTTTGTCTCTTGTAATAGTATGAGTAGTTTTATAGCTTTTTCTTCCCTTCAAAAACTGTTTAATTCCTCCCTTTTTTCCGGTTTTGATAGCAGGCATCATAAATGGAATATCTAATGCTTGCAACCATCTAATTACAGGAGTATTAAAAAATCCCCTATCTAAATAGAGTTTTTTTACATTTATTTTAAGAGATTCAAGTTCTGCCAATAAATAAGTAATT
>NZ_JAWJTF010000359.1:0-1913 GCF_048836525.1 Nostoc sp. CALU 546 | reverse complement strand
TTCATCTTTCTCGCCAAACAAAATAATTTGCTGCTGGTCTTCTGTCAGCTTGCTCCAATTTGTCTGTAACTCAAACCCATAAATCTGTCCGACGCTATAGAGTAATTCTAAGTAATAAGAATTATCTTTTTCTGACCAAGGCGCGATCGCAGCATAAACTGGCGCTTCCCAGTCGGGTACGATCAAGTCTGGCGCAAATCTCCTTAAAGTCCCGATTCCATGACAGTGCGGACAAGCACCATAAGGTGAGTTAAAGGAGAACAATCGCGGCGATAATTCCTCCATCACCGCGCCATGTTCTGGACAAGCAAAGTTTTCCGAAAATACTAATTCTTCTTCTTTTTCTTGTCCATCGTCACCAAGTAGACTCACCAGAATGGCTGCAATCCCGCCCGATTGCTTGAGACACGTAGACAGGGAATCAACCAAACGCTCTTGGATGTCAGCCTTTTTCACCAAGCGGTCAATTACCACTTCGATGGTGTGGGTAAAATTTTTATCCAATTCAATGGAATCTGACAGTTCGCGGATCTCGCCATTGATTCGCACGCGGACAAAACCTTGAGAAGCCAGACTTGACAAAAGCTTACGATGTGTGCCTTTCTTCCCACGGACAACGGGTGCAAGAATTTGGAAACGGGTGCGATCTGGTAATTCCATGATGCGATCGCACATTTCATCGATTGTCTGGGGTGCAATACAGCGATCGCATATTGGACAATGGGGTTCGCCAGCCCGACCAAACAATAGCCGCAAATAGTCGTAAATCTCCGTCACCGTACCGACAGTGGAACGGGGGTTATGAGACGTTGATTTTTGGTCAATAGAAATTGCTGGACTTAAGCCTTCAATAGCTTCCACATCCGGCTTATCCAGTTGTCCGAGAAATTGCCGTGCGTAGGCGCTGAGGGATTCTACGTAACGACGTTGCCCTTCAGCGAAAATGGTATCAAAGGCTAGGGAAGACTTACCAGACCCAGAAACGCCAGTGAATACAATTAGGCGATCGCGTGGCAATTCCAAGTCAATATTTTTCAGATTATGCTGCCTAGCACCCCGAATCCGAATGGTATTCTGGCTGTTGTGGCTGGGGTTGGGAAGATGTCCATTCAAGGATGCTGCTAGCTGTTGGTCTGACATATTGGGCGGCAAAGAAGGAGTTTCTTATGAAACAGTCCTTAATAATACTATCTTTAATCAGTTTATAGTAGAACAATCGTACTGTTTTAATTAGTTATCCTTCCAGATTTATGCCGCAGACATCCTTAAGAGTCTGCTAATTTGGAAGCATCCCGATTAAATATCCTTCTGAGGGCGAAGCTATGGTATTGCAAATCCAACCGCCGACCCAGCCAGAGGTCATCTACCCAGATAGTGACGGACAACCAGTGGCTAATAATACTATACAGTTTGGCTGGATTGTAGAAATTAAGCAGAATTTAGATTGGCTATTTGCTGACGATCCAAATGTATTTGTCGCCGGGGATTTATTTTGGTATCCGGTAGAGGGACGCAACAAAATTGTTAACGCCCCAGATGTGCTGGTGGTATTGGGTAGACCAAAGGGTGATCGCTTGTGCTACCAACAATGGAAAGAGGAGGGAATTCCACCGCAAGTGGTGTTTGAAATTCTTTCTCCCAGCAACACCCAAACTGAAATGGACAAGAAATTACTTTTCTACGATCGCTATGGCGTGGAAGAGTATTACATTTACGATCCTGAGAAAAATAATTTGCGTGGATGGTTGCGTAGCGAAGACGGTTTAGATGTCATCCCCCAAATGGAAGATTGGGTGAGTCCCCGTTTAAAAATTCGATTTGCTTTATCAACAGAGGGCTTACAGTTATATCGCCCTGATGGAGAACGGTTTTTAACTTATACAGAAATTTCTCGCAACGCCGAGCAAGAACGC
>NZ_JAWJTF010000367.1:0-1858 GCF_048836525.1 Nostoc sp. CALU 546 | reverse complement strand
TTACCCCCCTTAATCCCCCCTTGGAAAGGCTACGGTGTACACACAAGTCAAAAGAAGATCAATTTCTCGTTGTTCTCTCGTTTATCTCGTTCCTATGCTCTGCATAGGAATGCCTGATTAGAGGCTCTGCCTAGGCTGTTGACTTTGTTGGTTTTAAGGCAAAATTATTTCATGCAATAATGATGTTGCTAGAGTCGAGAAAAGCCAAAGTAAATGCAAGAGTTTAAAAGCCCAGTCAGTAGATTAGCACGGTTGTTTCATAAAGGTCGAGATAGCTGGAGAGAAAAAGCCTTAGAAAAACAAAAGAAAGTCAGGACGTTAGAAATAAAAGTCCGAGATTTAACTGCATCACGAGAGCATTGGAAACAGCGTGCGCTGGCAGCAGAATCACAGATAAAAGAGCAGGAAATGGGAGGAGAAGTCGGTGAAAAAAAGAAGAAATTGCTAGCGAGGAGAACAACTTAGACGAGAAAAAATATAGTGAGGAATTAAGTATTAAGGGACATACTTATGATGCTCAGACAATTCAACAAGCTTTAGAACTTTTAATTGACTGTGGTATCAGTTTTAGAGCGACAGAAAAAGTATTCGAGTTATTTAAATCTGAGTCAAATATAACCCCAAGCTTTACTTGTATAAGAAAATGGTTAGGAAGGATGGGGATATATGAATTGACAAGAAAAAAAGAGTATCGGGATGATTGGATATTTATTGTTGATTTTACACTGGAATTAGGAAAGCAAAAAGCTTTAGTTGTACTAGGAATCTCACAAAAGTATTTTAGTGAACAAGTAGTTGCAAAAGGACGAGCATTATCAGATGAGGATGTCGAATTATTAGGATTAGAAATTATGGGTTCGACAAAAGGAGAAATGATTCTTCATCAGCTAAATAAAATCACTGAAAGAGTTGGCGTACCAGTACAAATAGTTGCAGATCATAGTAATGACCTGGCTCGTGGAATCAAGCTATATAAAGAAAATTATCCAGGAATCATTTACACTCATGATGTCACTCATGCAATGGCTTTACTTTTAAAATACAGGTTAGATGCAGATGATAGATATCAGTCATTTATGCAAAAATGCAATACATGCAGGCAAAGACTCCAGCAAACAGAATTATCTTTTTTGTCTCCTCCATCTCAACGTTCTCAATGTCGTTACTTCAATGTTGAAAGATTAACTAATTGGGCGATTAAGCTATTAAACTCTCCAGCAGAAACTCTGATTAAATTAATGCCAGATATTGAACATAAGCTGATTTATCCAAAAATAATAGAGAAATTGGGATGGTTAGCTGATTATGAAGCAGACCTGATTCACTGGAATCAAATGGTGGCAATGACGCGCAGTCTAGAAACCCAATTAAAACAATTAGGACTTAATTCTCAATCCCTGGAATATTTTCAGCAAAATAAATTTGAATTTGTTAACAGTTCGCTCCAAGATTTCCAACAGCAAATATTTGATTACGTGACTAATCAGTGTTTGCAAATCAAGGATAAAGAAACTTTTTTAGCTACTTCTGATGTAATTGAATCGTTGTTTGGAAAATATAAGCAATTTTCTGCACGTTGTCCAATTAAAGAGATGGGGCAGATGTTATTAACTATTTGTTTATCTACCATGAATTTAACAACCTCCGTTATTAAAAATGCACTGGAAAACATTAGTTTTACAGATGTTGAAGAATGGCTCTCTGAAGTTTTTGGACAATCTATGCTCTCAAAGAGAAAAACTTTATTTTCAGCCAACACTAACGACACAGAAACTGCATGAACTTTTACCCTCCAAAAAGGCACAAAGTCAACAGCCTAGGCTCTGCCTCTAGTCAGATATTGAGTACGAGACTCAAT